>JACQUF010000496.1 GCA_016210435.1 Chloroflexota bacterium | reverse complement strand
GAACGTGTCCTCGTCTATGCCGTTATTGCTGTCGTTATCGATGCCATCCAGCGGCTCTTCGTCGGTCAAGCCGTCCCCGTCGTTGTCGATGCCGTCCCCGCACGGAGGCGGCGGCGGAGGAGGCGGCGCGGGAGAAACGAACGTAATGTCGGCCTTAAGAGCATTCAGATCGTCTCCAGCTGCGAGGCCCAGATTCGAGGCTGGAACAGATACTAGCGGCAGACCTCCGCTCGGATTAGGGACCAGGAGGGCGCCAGCGGTCGCTCCCGGGATCGCACCAAGCGTCGGCGATCCGGCACGAAGCGAGAATACGATTCGGTCGCCTGACGTGGCGCTAACGGGGTTGAACGGCTGGTACCCTGCCAGGCCGTTCTCAGCAAGTTCCAACGCGTCTAAGTCGTCGCCAGCTGTCAAACCCAGGGCCGCGGCCGGGGCATACACCGCGATCACCGTCGAGGTCCCCCCGAAACGCACAAGTACGTCAGCGGGGGTGGCGGAGGCCGAGGCGAGGGCTGGAGACCCCGCAGTCAGCGAGAAATAGATATCGAATTCCGGCACACCATCGGCGTTCGTGTCCACCGCGGAAGGTGGGAGATTGTCCAGGGCGTCGACGTCGTGTCCGATCGAAAGGCCAAAAGGCAGACCCGCATTGCCCGCACACGCCACGCCGTTTTCGTCGAATCGCTGTTCGTTGGTCCCCGTCGTGAATACGCTGTACTCGTCCCCGGCCACTTCATTCGGTGCGCATGGCGCTTCGATGGCCAGATCGCTGCCCGGCGCGCCGACGGCGCCCGGCCGGACCGAGAAATTGATCGGCGGATTGGCCGACGGTTTGCCGTAGCTCAACGCGTCAAGGTCATCTACCGGGCCCAGTCCCAGGCTGGCCGCGGGAATCGCAACGACCGCGGGCCCACCCGTCACGTTCAGGGCAAGGATGTCTGATGGCAGGTAGGGCGTCGAAGAGGCCGCGGCGACGCTGAAACTCGGGAACTCAGGCGGTCGTGGCGGGGGCGTGCTGCTGGACCACCATGCAGGATCCGGCGAATAGCAGCAGACGGTGAACCCTGCCACTTCGAGTCCGATCTGAAATTCAGAAAAAACGTGCGGGACCGGATTGGTCGGCGACGGCCCGAAGCCAACTTTCCCGATCATCGTCTCGATCCGTTCGCTGCGAGACCCCCGCTCCACGCCGTCGATGAAGACCCTAAACGTCCCATCACCGTAGATCCGGACCGCGTAGTGAAGGAGGACTCGAGTACCGTCGGGGGCATCGTCGGTGGTCATGAAATGGACGAGAACGTACTCGTCCGGGCCGAGAGGAACCGTGCGGTCACTCTCGTACAGGAGCATCAGGTGATCGACCAGGCCGTCCGGAGTCGACGAGCCGCCGGCCCCGAGGTTGAAGAAGGACTGGTCTCCTACCAGCCCAGCCTCCCACTCGTCCACGAGGTCGTTGACGACGAGGTCGGCCTGATCGACGTAGACGGCGCCGCCCGTGGAATCGAATGTCGTCGGTGGAACGTCGGACCACTCCTCAAGACCTGGCGTGCCGGGATCGCAGTCGGTGAAACGGCCGTCGGTGACGTGGCAGAAGGTGCTTGTGCCGTGGCGCTCGGTACCCGTGCCGTTAGGCTCCGACGCGTGGGCGCGGCTTGGAGTCTGCCGGGCGAGCAAGAAGACCGCGAGTGCGAGAGCCGCAAGTGCAACCGTCGCTGCGGCGAAGGTCTTTCGGGGACTTCGGGATTCCGCCAAGGTGCCCGCCTCACCTGGGGAGGGATAATGGTCCCGGTCTTAACGGCGGCAGTTTTCTCCAACCTCCAACTGTTGTCAACATTGTGGTTTTCATCACGAACATGGGGGACTTGCGCCGAATTTCCGTCGAAAATCGCGGCAGTTAGCGTCTATTCGATTCAGAGTTTTTGACGAAGACGGCCACATCGTCGCGGTGGCAGGGCATCGCAGGTCAGGGCCAGGACCAATGGTCTACGTATTCGCGCCGAACGGGAGAGTGATGCTGACCGCGCGAACCCCGGTCGATCTACCAACTGACCGCGCGTTCGGGGGCGACGGGCTCAAGGATCTATATGTCACTTTCGCGACGGGCCAAGTGTTCCGGGTTAACAACTCGGGACTTGCAGGCCGCTGACCGCGGGATCGATCGCGTCGCCCGGCTTTCCACCTTCGCGCGTCAATCCCGCCAGGCCGCGAGTTCGCCTGAGAATGTAAAGATCGCAGGTAGCCCTCCGGTATGCAAGAACACCACGTTCTCGTCCTTCGGAATACGGCCCCTCCGTATCTGGTCGACGAGCGCAGCTGCCACTGTGCCTGTGTAATTCGGGTCGACGAAGATCGCTTCCTTCTGTGCGAAGAGGTGGATCACCTCGCCGACTTCCTGGGTCATGATCCCGTAGCCCTCCCCGACATAATCCGTAAGAATTTCCATGTCTCCGGGGTCAAACCCGATCGGCAGATCCAGTTCGCGCACCGCTCCGGCCACGACGTCGTAGAGGTAATCCTTCATCGTGATGTCGTACGTGACCGTGACGCCCGTGACCTTCCACCCGAGCCCGAGATTCTTCGAGGCCAGGACCAGCCCGGCCGTGGAGCGGCCCGCGACACCAACTATGTGGATATTGCGAGTGATATTTCGCTCTTCCAGCTGCTGCGCGAGTTCCAGACCCGCGTCTACATAAGCGATGCTGCCTGCGATCTTCGGGAACTCGTGCTCCTGGAGCAGGTACGGCCGGTGGCCTTCCTTTTCCAAGCGCTGACCGATCTTCCTCGCGTACTCCGTCGCGTGCTTCGATTCAACAGGGCCCAGGTCGTGCACCTCCGCGCCCGGCAGCTTGTCGACTAGCCTGTTGCCCTGGACTGGCCTTCCCCTTGAGTTCTTGAGGATCAATACATACTTGAAGCCCATCCGGTTCGCCGCGGCGCCGGTCAGGCGGGCGTTGTTCGAGTGGTAGTCCATTATGTTCACCAGGGCGTTGTAGCCGAGGTCTCGCACGTGGGCCATCTCGAACTCGTAGTGGCGAACCTTGTTGCCGCCGAACGCCATCCCTGTTGCATCATCCCGCTTGATGAAGATGCGCGGGCCACCTAGCGCCTCGGAAAGGCGCGGCAACTCTTCGAGAGGCGTGGGCAGGTGCCCAAGCCGAATCCGCGGAAGCTTTTCTATTCGTTGACGCAGTTCGGCTCGCGTGAGCGTCCGAGTCT
>JACQUF010000479.1 GCA_016210435.1 Chloroflexota bacterium | reverse complement strand
GTTCCAGATGGCGTGGCTCAAGCATTACTACCCGCTCGAGTTGTTCATTGGCCTCTACAACCAGCAGCCGATGGGGTTCTACAACCTCGAAACGCTCAAGGAAGACGCGAAGCGTCACGGCGTGCGGGTCCTGAACCCGGATGTGAACCTGAGCGAGGACATTGCCATACCGGAGAACGGCTGCCTGCGGCTGGGTCTCACGCACGTGGCAAAGGTCCGCGAGGCGACCGTAAAGCTGGTCCTGGCCGCCCGCCGTAAGCATGGACCGTTCAAGTCCGTGGCCGATTTCATGGCCCGTACCGGGCTGCAGCGGGACGCTCTCGACAACCTCGCAGATGCGGGCGCCTTCGATTCGCTGGACGGGGACCGCCGGTCGACCCGGTGGGAGATCGGCCTGCGCTACCGCCCTGTTGGAAGGCAGCTCGGTTTCGAGATGCCGGTCGAGCAGGACATGGTGGCCCTGCCCGAACAGTCGAGGTGGGACCTCGCGGTGGGCGAGTACCGCACCATGGGCGTCTACCCGTCGGGACACCTGATGGCGATGTTGCGGCCGAAGCTGCCGCCCGATGTGATGCGCAGCGAAGACCTGAAAAAGCTGCCGGATGGCGCCGAGGTGAAGGTGGCGGGGATCGTCATCCGCAGGCAGCGGCCGCTCGCCAAGGCGGTATTCCTGACACTCGAGGACGAGTTCGGCCACTCACCTCTCGTGATCTGGCCACAGGTCTACCAGCGACTCAGGCTGCGGGCGAAGTCGCCGATCCTGCTCGCCCGCGGCAACGTCTCGCACCGCGACGGCACCATGAACGTGGTCGTGTCTGGACTGACGCCCATCGAGGCTGACGACGCGCCCGAACTCAAGAGCAAGGACTGGGGCTAAATCGCCCGGACTTCCACCCCCGGCAAGCCTTCGAATCCGGCAACGTCCAGTGTGACCACCGCTCGGTCGCGTGCCCGGGCAGTCGCGGCAATGATCAGGTCATGAACGCCACGCGGTCGTCCGGAGCGGCGAGTGTGGGCCAGCAATATAGCGTGCTCGCGTGCTACATCGACTTCGTATGGTTCAATCGAAAACGTGGCGAGAATCTCATCAACGAACGCTTCCCGCCGAGCGCGGCGATCTTGCCCGCCCAGGTGAATTCCAAGACACAATTCGGCGATCGTGATGGCAGCGAGAGCCACGTCATGCTCGCCGTCGGAAAGAGTTTCCAATCGTTGAGTCGCCCGCTCAAACGCCACCAGAACGGACGTGTCGAGAATCAGTCTCGCCATTCTTCGACGTCAAGTGTCAGTAAGGCGCGAGTCTCTTTGATCTCACGCCACCAATCCTTGTCCGGCTTGTGCCGCTCCAATATCTCCTTGAGGGCTTTGCCGGTGCCTTTTACCGTCGGTACCACACGTGCAATGGGCCGGCCATGGCGTGTAATCAGGTACGACTCTCCTCTTCTTTCGATCGAGTCGAGGAGATCGGCGAATTTCCTGGCAGCTTCAGTTGCGGTCAGGGTTTTCATAGAATCAGATTATCAGAATTTTTTTCACAGGCGCTTACGAAGGCGGACGTCGGCTTACTAGCGGAACGCTGTGAAACCGGCTCGAACAAAGTCCTCGTCGAAGCCGAAGAAGTGGGTGATGCCCAGTTCTTCCATTATCGCGAAGCTGGCGCAGTCCACCCACCCGACGGGTCTGTCACGGTATCGAACGAACAGGTCCCAGGCGCGTTTTCGTCGTTCAGGCGTGGACTCAACGAGCTGACCAAGGCGACCCGCCTGCATGTCCTGACCGAGGGAAAGCGCTTGATCGATTGCGGCTCTTGCCTTGAGTAGCGTGAAGGCCTCGGCCACGACCCATTCGGTCGTGACCATGCTCAGCCCTTCGGCGCGGAGCCGTCGAAGGACCCTTCTCGCACGCGCGTGGTCCTGGTCGCGACGGTATCGCAGGGCGACCCACGCCCCCGTGTCGACGAAAACTGGCCGCACGGCTCAGCGCCCAGAACGTGATTTCCGCTTTGCGCCGTAGAGATAGTAGTCGTGGTCGACTGAAAGATAAGGGTCCGGGTCTGGATCATCGAAGGGGTCCGCGAGCAGACGGTCGATTGCGTCTGGAGATGGCTTGGCCGATGAACGCGCCAGGTATTCCTGCAACGCTTCGCGGACAAGATTGCCGAGCGACATCCCGCGAGCCCGCGCCGTTTCTTTCGCTCGTTCGTGAAGGTCAGGTGGCAAGAGAAGCTGTGTCCTGTGCACGTGTATAAGCATACATCATGCTTCACAAGAACGTTTAGCACGGTTTGGCGCGGTTGTAGTCCGCGAAGCGCTTGGCAAGCTCTCCCGCCTCAACGGTTTGCGTGGGGACCGACTTAACGGAAATGGCGCGTAAGCTCCGAGTGGTACCTGCGACCATAGGTCGCGGCGTGCTCCCTGACCCACATGGCTACGCAACCCTGGGCTGTCGACTGCTGACGGTTCCGTCCGCGCACTGACACCGCGGACAGGTGTCGTACGATGTTTCGTACGCCACAGGCAGGTGACACAGCATGACTTTCCCAATCCGGCCGATTGAACCCGCCGAGTTCGATGAATACCGCAAGGCGCTGGCGCGCGGGTTCAATAGCCACCCGAACCCCAAAGACGCCGAACCCATGCGCAAGCGGTTCGAGTTCGACCGGAGTCTTGCGGCGTTCGATGACGGCCAGATCGTGGGCACCGCGACCGCCTTCTCGTACGCGATGGCGGTTCCCGGCGGCGCCACACCGCCGACCGCGGGCGTCACGATGGTGACGGTACTCTCTACACACCGGCGGCGCGGCATTCTCCCCGAGATGATGCGGCGGCAGCTGTCTGACATCCGGGAACGCGGCGAGCCGCTGGCGGCTTTGTGGGCGTCGGAGAGCATCATCTACGGTCGATTTGGCTACGGAGTGGGCACCTACTCCGAGCGATGGTCGATCGATCGCAGCCGGGC
>JACQUF010000501.1 GCA_016210435.1 Chloroflexota bacterium | reverse complement strand
TGCTCCTGGCCGGAAGGACGTTCGTTGTAGCCGGGTATGGCTGGTGCGGCAGGGGCCTGGCGTCTCGGGCGCGCGGAATGGGGGCCCACGTGGTCGTTACCGAGATCGATCCGACCCGCGCGCTGGAGGCTGTAATGGATGGCTTCATGGTCATGCCGATAGCCGACGCCGCAAAGGTCGGGGACATATTCGTAACCCTGACCGGCGACATAAGCGTGATCGACCGGCAGCACATGGAAGTGATGAAGGACGGGGCGATCATCGCCAACAGCGGCCACTTCAACGTCGAGATAAACATCCCCGCCTTGGAGGCCATGGCCGCATCGAAGCGCCGCGTCCGGGACTTCGTGGACGAATACCGCATGCCGGACGGCCGGCGCATCTTCCTTCTGGGCGAAGGAAGGCTGATCAACCTGGCTTCCGCCGAGGGGCACCCGGCCAGCGTAATGGACATGAGCTTTGCCAATCAGGCTCTCTCGGTCGAGTACATGGTGAAGCACGCACGCGAGCTCGAGAAGCGGGTCTACGACGTGCCCCAGGACATCGACCGGGAGGTCGCCAGGCTCAAGCTTGAGTCCATGGGAATCCGGATCGACACTATTACCGAAGAGCAGGCCCGGTATCTTGCGTCGTGGGAAGAGGGCACGTAGGCGCGGGTCCGAGCCCCAGCCCTATGCGCCATTCCATCATCTTGTAAAACGTGTGAAAGGAGATACGCAGTGAGCACCACCTTCATGAGGTCACCCAGGCTCCTATTGACGTCGGAGTCGGTCACAGAGGGCCATCCGGACAAGCTCTGCGATCAAATCTCGGACGCTATCCTCGACGCGATCATCGCGCAGGACCCCGACGCGCGGGTCGCCTGTGAGACGGCCACTACTACCGGGCTCGTCGCGGTCATGGGCGAGATCACGACTTCCTGCTACGTGGACATCCCCGCGATCGTCCGGAACACCATCCGCGAAGTGGGTTACACCCGAGCGAAATTCGGGTTCGACAACGAAACGTGCGGCGTCATCGTCTCCATCAAGGAGCAGTCCAAGGACATAGCCATGGGCGTCGACAAGGCCCTGGAGGCCAAGACGGGCGAGATGACGGACGAGCAGGTGGAGGCGCTCGGCGCGGGCGACCAGGGCATGATGATCGGATTCGCCTGCAACGAGACCGAAGAGCTCATGCCGCTATCCATATCTTTGGCCCACAAGCTGTGCAAGCGGCTGAGCCAGGTGCGGAAGGATGGACTCCTGCCATACCTCAGGCCTGACGGGAAGTCGCAGGTAACCGTCGAGTACTCCTACGGCAAGCCCGTACGCGTAGATACGGTGGTCATAGCGGCCCAGCACGATCCGGTGGTTTCCCACGATCGCCTTAACGAAGACGTAGCAGAGTACGTGATCAAGGACGTTGTGCCGGCGGAACTCCTGTCGCATACCAGGTATTTCATCAACCCCACCGGCAGGTTCGTGGTCGGCGGGCCGATGGGCGATGCCGGCCTGACCGGCCGGAAAATCATTGTAGACACCTACGGCGGGATCGCCCGGCACGGGGGCGGGGCGTTCTCCGGCAAAGATCCGACAAAGGTCGACCGCTCTGGAGCGTATGCCGCTCGCCACGTTGCCAAGAACGTCGTGGCGGGGGGCCTTGCGGACCGCTTCGAGCTACAGATATCGTACGCCATCGGCGTTGCGAAGCCGGTCTCGGTGGCGATCGAGACTTTCGGAACGGGCAAAGTGAGCGACGAGAAAATCCTGGACGCCATCAACAAGCACTTCGACCTGCGCCCGGGAGCGATAATCAGGGACCTGCGTCTGCGAAGGCCCATCTTCCGCGCGACTGCGGCGTACGGGCACTTCGGCCGGCACGACTTAGATGCGCCGTGGGAGGTCACCGACCGCGTGGCGGCCCTCCGGCGGGAAGTGGGACTGGACATCTCAAGGGACCACTCCGGCCGGGTGATCCTGCTGCGCGATACCGAGACCAAGGTCTCCGAAGCATAAGGAGATAATCTCTGAGAGCGCTGGTCACGGGAGCAACGGGCTTTGTAGGTACCCACCTGGTCGGTTACCTGCGGGCTAACACTGACTGGGAAGTGTACGGTGTGGCCCGCAAGTCCGCTGCGGGCTCGACCGGCGGATCACACGGCGAGCGCATCTGTTACGCGGCTGCCGACCTGTTGAATCCCGCCCAGATCCATCACCTGGTCTCTGAGATCCGGCC
>JACQUF010000488.1 GCA_016210435.1 Chloroflexota bacterium | reverse complement strand
TGCGGGCCACGTCCATGGCCGCGGACGCTGCGGACGCTCCAGGAATGATGAACGCGCGGGGCAGTTTGAGCTGCGCGTCAATTTCGTCGATCAGCTTCTCGACGCGATCGGTCATTTCCGGCGTGACCGGTTTGTAAATCTCACGAAATTTCTCGTAATTCGACTTGCTGGTGGCCAGCTCTGCGGCCACCGTAAATAATCCACGCTGGACTTCCAGCAACCTTTCCTTGGTCCATTCATCCTGAGAAAGTGCGCGCGCAAGTCCCGTTGCCGATATCGCTTCGTCGATAGCGCCATACGCGACCGTGCGCGGATCGGTCTTGGAGACGCGATCGCCAAACAGCAGCCTCGTGCGGCCTTGGTCGCCCTGCCGGGTGTAAATCTTCACTTCTGATTGCCGGGACGCCTGAAGTTCCATTGTAGAGGAGGGTGCGCCGAGCTTTGATTGACCCGATTCGGGGACCGATTAGAATAGATGTGTCGGACCATGACTACGCAACTCGAACAACCAATCCCGATAAACACGATCCGGATCACTGAGAAGGCTGCTTCGAAGGTGAAGGAATTCGCGCGGTCGCGCTCGATGGAGAAATTCGGGCTGAAAGTCGGCGTCAAGGGTGGTGGCTGTTCCGGCCTCACCTACGTCTTGGACATCGTTTCGGGCCCGGACGAGGCCGACAAGGTCATTGAAGAGCACGGCCTCGAGCTTTACGTGCCCAAGAAGTCCTTCGTTTTCCTTGCCGGGACCCTGCTCGACTACTCTGACGGGCTGAACGGAAAGGGTTTCGTGTTCACGAACCCCAACGCCAAGAAGACCTGCGGCTGCGGCACTTCGTTCGCGGTGTAGGTCTTCCGAAAAAACCGCTCTTATCCAACGTCACGCAATAGCCGCTCCGGATCCCGGGGCGGTTTTTGTTGTGCCCTGTCTATGCTGTTCACCGCTAAGATGTCTGTATGACCAGCCTCGCAGCTGAAGTACTGGCACTTACCTCTGGGACCGCGATCGTTGACCGGTCAAGCCGGACCAGGATCGTGCATCACGGGAAAGACGCCCTCGACCTCCTGCATCGGCTTTCGACAAATGACCTTCTCGGCCTCGGCGAAGGTGAGGCACGCGGCACCATCGTGACCAACGGCGATGGGCGGATCATCGACGTCATGACTGTGGTCAAGCGTCCCGGGGCGCCTCTGTTGCTGATTGCCAGTCCCGGACGGGCGGGCGCGTTGCTCGAATGGATCGACCGGTACACGTTCGAGGAAGATTCACGCCTCGAGGATGTGAGCGATAGCACGGCGCAGCTGACGCTGATCGGGCCGGAATCGAATCGAATGCTCGCAGCGCTTTTCAAGGACGCGGCATTGCCGCGGGGCCAGAACCAGTGGGTCAAGGCAGACCTTGGGGGAACGCCGTCGGAGGTACTCGCACTGGATTACCTGGGTCTCAGCACACTCGAGGTGATAGTCCCGTCTTCCGCCGCGCGAGGAATCCGCGACGCGCTTGTCGATGCAGGGGCCACGATCGCCAGCCCTGCCGCGTTCGATTTCCTTCGCGTCCGACTGGGTGTGCCCGAGTTCGATGCCGATCTCGACGAGCAGAACAACCCCCTCGAGGGCGGCCTCGCGTCGATGGTAAGTTTCACGAAGGGTTGCTATGTGGGCCAGGAGGTAGTGGCCCGGCTCGATACCTACGACAAAGTGCAGCGCCGGATCGTGAAAGTCGAAGCGGACGCGCGCCTGGAGTACGGGGCCGACCTGATGGACGGGGATCGAACGGTGGGCGCCGTAAAGACGGTCAGCGCGATGCCGGTCCGCGACCGGATCGAGGCGCTGGCGCTTGTCCGCAAGGGTTCATGGGCGCCTGGCACGCGTCTTACGACTGCAGATGGCGTGCACGTCAACGTGACATCTACAGTAGATGTGGGGGCGCCGCCCGCGTCCTGATCCACTCCCGGTATGCAAGCCTGCCCGGCGTACAATGCTCCGGCTTCAAAACCGGAGGTGAAAATGCAATACCGCACGCTGGGCAAGACTGACAGCAAGGTTTCGGTCATGGCGCTCGGTTGCTGGCCATTTGCCGGCGGTGCTGTCTGGGGCGACCAGGACGACAAAGACTCGATCGCCACGGTACATGCAGCCCTGGATGCCGGCATCAACTTCTTCGATACCGCGGAAGGGTACGAAGAAGGCAAATCTGAAAGGGTCCTCGGTCAGGGACTCAAGGGCCGCCGGCACGAGGCGGTGATCGCCACAAAGGTGAGCCCGAACCATCTCGGGGCCGAAGACGTAATGCTGGCGTGCGAGCGGAGCCTGCGGAACCTCGCGACGGACTACATCGACCTGTATCAGATTCACTGGCCCAGCCGTGCAGCCCTCCCGCAACCGGGTCAGAAAGCTGCGATGGGTTCCGGCGGCGGCGCAGATCGGGAAGTCCCTCTCAGGGAGACCCTGGAAGCGCTCGAGAAGCTAAAGCGGCAGGGCAAGATCCGGACGATCGGCGTCAGCAATTTCGGGCCGAAAGATCTTTCAGCCGCGATCGATCTCTCGGATATCGTCACGAATCAGATCCCGTACAGCCTGCTGTGGCGCGCTATCGAACACGAGATCAAGCCGATATCGGTGAAGAACCGGACCGGGATCATCTGCTACAGCCCGTTGGCGCAAGGGTTGCTCACGGGACGGTACAAGTCCGCGGACGACGTGCCGGAAGGGCTTGCCAGGACGCGGCTCTTCTCAAACAAGCGGCCGATGGCGCGTCATGAGGACCCCGGCTGCGAGTCGGAAGTCTTTGAGGCAATCAAGAAGATTCAGCAGGTCGCGGACCGTGTCGGAGAGCCGATGGCCGCGGTCGCGCTCGCATGGATCCGTCAGCGGCGGGGCGTCACTTCTTTCCTCGTTGGCGCGAGGAAACCGGACGAACTGAAGATGAATCTGCCCGCTCTCGACGTGAAGCTGGACTCCGCCACCAGCCGGGAGCTGGCGCGGATTACTCAGCCGATCAAGCGTGCGATCGGGAAGAACGCCGATCCTTGGAACTCAAACAACCGCATGCGGTGATGGAGGGATTCTAAGGGATGCAAGAAACAATTACTTCTCGGCCGAGATCCTTACGGAGAGGGAATGCCGTCTACTCTACGGAACTACGACGATGGCGTCTTCAGCAGGATTGTTTATTCTGAGCACAGGGCCGTAAACAAACGTGCCCGATCCCATCGAGCCCCCGCTGAATACGATCGTCCCCCTTTCTACGCTGGCCCCCATGAGAACTGGCTTCGATTCGTCGATAGTTGTCAGACCGCTCAGTGCAGCCTCGCGGATGTACTCCG
>JACQUF010000476.1 GCA_016210435.1 Chloroflexota bacterium | reverse complement strand
CGTCAGAGAAGCCCGCGCAGTCGCACTTCGGCGACACGTCAACGGCCATCGACACGAATCCGACCTTATCCCGGCCAACCGCTCTGACCACGCCGAGGGCGGCATCGGCGATCGCAGCGTCGGTAGCGTCGAACTGCTCCTGCAGGGGCTCGAAGATCCCGCGCGGGTTCATCAACCCCAGGCAGCCCAGGCACGTAACGCAGCGCTTGCGGTCCCATTCGATGCGATCGTCGTCGGTGATCTTGAAAAGCCCGTAGGGGCACACGTCTTCCAGCAGCTTCCAGTTGGGGTCCTTTTCCTTACCCTTGAATGCCTCCGGGGTGAACTTCACTCCTCCCCCGACCCCGTATCTGGGGTGCCCACCCATGTGCACGTTGAACTTGCCGCGCTTGGATTGCGCGCCGATGCCCAGATTCTTCAGCGCGCCGCCGATGACCCCCATTCCGTGGCCTTTGAAATGAGTCAACGCGATCAGAACGTCGGCCGCGGCGATCGCCTGGGCCACATAGGCCTCCTTCAGGATGAACCCTTCCGGAACGTCGACCCGGTAATCGCTGGTGCCGACGTAGCCGTCGGCACAGATGAAGGGGCATCCGAGGGTCGCCGAGTTGTAGCCGTTGCGTTCGGCGGTGATCAGCAGGTCGAGCTCGGTCGCCCGGCTGCTGAAAGGGGAGTAGGTCAGCGTAGTGGTATCGCATACAAACGGACGGCCGCCAAGCTGTTTGATCCGGTCTGCCAGGGCGCGCGCATACACCGGCCTCAAGTAGGCGCTGCTGTTCCATTCGCCGCAGTGGACCTTGATCGCAACGACGTCTCCAGGGCTTACCAGAGCGTCAAGTCCAGCGGCGTCGAAGACTGTCAGCATCTTGGCAATTAGGCTGGTATCCGGTGAATCGCTGCGAGCGTCCATGTAGTAGACGGTGGGCTTCATGGCTGACTCCTGGCGGCTGCCTCGATCGAGGTGATGAATTGTCGCTGAATGTGCCGGGAAGGCGGGGGCATTATAGATCGGGCATAATTACCCTTCGCCCCGTCCTTCACGGCCGGGGCATGTGGCCGGGGAGTCTATTCACCCGCGCCGGCCAACGAAAGGTCAGGAGAGGTGCCCGTCCAGCCCACAGCCACCACCCCGGCCGATACGGCCACCGGGAACAAGCTCATTTCGCTGCGTGCGATCATCCGCGATTGCGAGTCGCTGATCGTGGCCTATTCGGGCGGCGTGGACAGCGCCTTCCTGATGTCGGTCGCTCACGACGTCCTCGGGAAACGTGCCATTGCGATCACGGCGCGGTCGCCAAGCCTGCCTGCGTCGGAGCTTGCAGCAGCTACGGAGCTCGCTGCGCGGTTCGGGTGGACGCATCGCGTCATCGACACCCGGGAAGTCGACGACCCGCGGTACGCCGCGAACAACACAAGGCGTTGCTACTTCTGTAAAACTGAGCTCTATACCTGGATCGAGCAGATCCGCGCAGCCGAAGGGTGGAAGGTAATTGCCAACGGAACGAACCAAGACGACCTTGGTGATTTCCGCCCCGGCCTCGACGCGGCCAGGGAGCATGCTATCCGCAGCCCGCTGCTGGAGGCGGAATTGACCAAAGCCGACGTCCGAGCGCTGGCCAGACAGGCAGGCCTGCCCGTCTGGGACAAGCCTGCACAGGCGTGCCTGTCGTCCCGGGTGCCGTACGGGACCCACGTCACGGTGCAGATGCTTCGCAAGATTGAGACCGCTGAGGCAGCGCTGCACGTACGCGGGTTTCGCAGCCTGCGGGTGCGCCATCACGGCACGGTCGCGAGGATCGAGGTCCCGTTGGAGGAACTACCTAGGTTGATCGACCCTGAGGTCCGGCAGGCGATCGTCGCCGCGGTACGCGAAGCTGGTTACCTGTACGTCACTGTGGACCTCGCCGGCCTGCGTTCGGGCAGCATGAACGAAGCTATTGCAGGTTGGCGGGGCAACACGGGGACCGCTTGACCAGGACCCAATCGTGCGATCTGCCTATTTCAACCTGATCGGCGGCGTGAGCGGCGACATGCTGCTGGGCGCGCTCGTCGACGTCGGCCTTCCCGTCGCGGATATCGAGGCCGAGCTGTCGAGACTGGGCATAGGCGGATATCGCCTGCGGGCCGAAAAATCGACGCGCGGGGCGGTTTCCGGTACTTGCCTGACGGTGGAACTGGACGAAGACGGCCGACGGCGCCGTAAGTGGTCCGAATTTATCGATGTGATCGCCGCCGCTTCCCTTGAGGCGTCCGTGAGGTCCCAGGCGACCGCGGTCTTCCAGGCGTTGACAGCGGCCGAAAGCAGGGTCCACGGCAATGACCACGCAACTGCTGGACCTCATGAACTGGGCACCGTTGACACGCTGGTCGACGTGGTCGGGGTGGTCGCGGGATTGAAGAGGCTGGGCATCGAGCGTGTCTACAGCTCGGCTGTACCGGCCGGCGCGGGAATGGTTCGCAGCGAGCACGGAGTCTTGCCCGTGCCGGCGCCCGCGACGCTTCAAATACTTACCGCAGCGCATGTGCCAGTTCGCGTGCCGGGGCCTCTTGGTCCCGATGGTGAAGCCAGCACGCCGACCGGTGCGGCTATCGTTGCCAGCCTGGCCAGCTTCTCGGCGGTACAGTTCACGGTCGAGAAGACGGGGTACGGCCTAGGCACGCGCAATCCGGCACATTACCCCAACGTCGTCGGACTGTGGCTCGGGACCGTCGCGGGGCCAGTCCAGGGGGGCCTGAAGCCGGCCGGGGGACTCGCCCTTCTTGAGACCAACATCGACGATAT
>JACQUF010000480.1 GCA_016210435.1 Chloroflexota bacterium | reverse complement strand
TTCACCTCGACCATCGCCCCGCTGATCCGCCACTCGAAGAAGGAACGCTCGCCCATCATCGGGCATCGCTCGATCCGTTCCTCCTTACCGACGCTTGCCCGCATCTGCCCGGCCAGCGTGAAGACAGTCCTGAGCGCCCGCTGCGCCATGTTCTTGTAGAGCACGATCGCACTTTGGGGGTCGGTATCCATCAGGTCATGGATCACGCCCACCGGGATAGACCAGGCGGTGCAGTCAGTCAGGGCGAACGCGGACACCGACCGAGACGGGCCGCCCAGCAGGGACCACCAGCCAAAGGCCCGACCGGGACCATGTAGTGCGGTCACCGCATGCCGGGCGTCCGGAAGTTCCAAGCCAATGACGACCAGACCCTGCTCGAGTACGTAGACGCCGGATGCCGTGTCTCCGGTCCTGAACACGGGTTCGTGCTGGCGGACAAACATGGACCGGGCGTTTGCGGCAAGTCGCTCGATGGCCGGTCGGGGCACGCCGATGAAAAGATCACATCGCTCGATCGCCGCTGCCGAATCACTGTCGGGCCGGGTCATAAAAGTCCATCCTCAGGGGTGCGTATTCGTCAGAGCGCCGCCCAAACGCCAAGCATCCTCCCGACCGCTCACGGAATGCTCACCAACGTGAGGTCCAGAGGGGGTTTGGGCGCTTGAGTTGAAGATGATGACCTGGCCATTGAACGCCCGGACCCTCACGGAGTTTCTCGATGCGCAAGACCAGTCGCCGGTGGCGGGCGCTTTCCGAGTTGAACTGCGAGGCCCCCGCCGTGGAAATCATCCGCACGGCGGCCTGATCTTCGGCCTCCGTCAGGGTTAAAGGGCGCCCTCTGCGGGCGGGCTCGGCCCCAGCAGTCGGGTAAACATCTCCTGACGGCCGCGGCCTCACCCGGCGTCCGAGGGCTGGGGGAGGTGGCCGGGCACAAGTATGCCCAAGGGTTTGTGTCTCCTCGGCGACCCACCGCTGGGGATGTGTCACAGTGTAGGCGGGTGCCGGAGGTGCCCACGCGCGCGCATTGACGGGCGCGCTAACGTTACGCGCGAGTAGGTCGCATGCCTGAAACTGCCGGAGACCAACCACGCTCTCCCCGTCCTGTGTCCACGGACATGCTCAGAGCCGTCATACGTGGCATCCGTGAGGCCTTCCGCGGCCCGGCCCTGCTGTGGGAGGAGTTTCTGGTCGGGACAGTTCCCCCGGCGAAGGGGCTGGACGGGCGCAGGGAAAAGGTCATATCGAGCCAGGCCGGGGACATCCACAAACGCTTCGTCCTCTGGGCCAGGGCGGAGCGCTTGCCCAGGGGCCAGATTATGCTCGAGACGGGGCTGTCACATGCAGCGGTGGGTAAGATCATCACCGAGGCGCGCCGCAAAACGGCCTACTTTCGCCAGTGCCAGTGGGTGATGAAGATCCGCACGGGGATACGTGGAAACACCGTGCGCTACCTCTGCCGGTACTGCGGGCTGTCTTACGTGGCCGAATTCGACGCTAACCAGTGCGGGTGGGACCACGTTTTCGCTCCGCGACCGCTCGACAACCCCGGCGGCCGCCTATTCAGGCGCATTGACTCCCGCGTGCCTTCGGCGCGCCCGGCCACGCCACCGCCGCGTTCTCGCGGACGGCGATGATGTAGCTGGTGACCGCCTCGACGACGAATGCGACCAGCACGAAGACGGCGAGCGCGACCTCAAGCGCAGCGAGCTTGGCGCCGTAGAAGCGAATCCGGCTCGGCCGCCGGGTGAGTACGGTTTTCCAGTGCGCGCCGAAAGGAGGACGAACGGGCCGTCGAAGAAGACTTTCTATCAGCGCGACCAAATTATCCCTGTTGAGGCTCTGCTGCTTGATGTGCTGGGTCTACGCGGCCGTTTTCTGATCGCTGCTAGATGTGATATCGGCCATGACGTCGAAAACTTCACCGATCCGCTTGGTGCACCTGCCCGCCTGCGGGTTTACGACGGGATCTTGCTGCTGGACAGATCGGCGCGCCGGGCGTGTCACGCCTCGATGCCGCCGAGCCTGCCCTGCAGCAACCTGCCGACCTCGGTGAAGAACCCGGCCGTGATGCCGCGCGCCGCCGGGTGCGGGCTGATGACGTAGATCGTCCCGGCCCCCGTCCCGATCTCCAGTCGGCCCCCGAGACCGTTCACGAGCGACATGGAGACGCCAGCAATGCGTCTCCACCGTTCGTAGGCGAACCCCGCCAAGCCGTACATCATCACGACGGGCGGTCGAACGGCGGCGATCTCCTTCTTGATACGCTCGACCCTGATCCCGGCGACATGCTGGACGTATGACTCGCGTGTCCGCAACCAGGGCACAGCCGTCCAATCGGCGTATCGCCAGTCGGT
>JACQUF010000475.1 GCA_016210435.1 Chloroflexota bacterium | reverse complement strand
GGCGTGAATTGTTCGCCTACATTCCGGCCATGGCAGTCATGCTTGGGTCGGGCGTCTTGCTGACGATCGTCTTCACTTTAATAGGAGTGCTTGGGAGGTCGTGATGATCAGCGCCTATGCTACCAACACGCTTCAGTACAACCCGGAGCTGTGCATCAACTGTGAGATGTGCATCGACGTCTGCCCGCACGGCGTGTTTGCGCCGGGCGACCGCGCCGTGCGGCTCGTCCGATCCGAGGCATGCATGGAATGCGGGGCCTGCCAGCTCAACTGCCCGGTGGAGGCCATCACGGTGGAGAGCGGCGTCGGATGCGCTACTCTCATGATCCGCGCCGCCCTGACCGGCAAGAAGGACCTCACCTGCGGCGGGACGAGCGCCTCGTCGTCCTGCTGCGGGGAGAGATAGGCAGGACGAGTCGTAGGGCCGAATTATGAACTTTGAGGAAATAGCCGGGCATATCAAATTCCCCGAGGGCACGAGAATCGCCGTAGGGGCGGGTGGCGCCCGCCCGTCCTTCCGAGAAGGATGGGCCACCGACGATCGGAAGATGATCGACAAGCGGCACGTACGCGGCCTTCAGGGTAGCGGTCGGCAGCGGTGTGTCTACGCGGCCCACGGGCGGATGCCATCCGCCCCTACGCGCTGCCACTACCTGATGCCCGATCTATTCGGCTAGCTCTCCTTCTAGGGGTTTAGGACTGGAGATGCCGAAGGAGGGGGTGTCCCATGGTTCACGATGAGCGAGAGTTCCTGGCAATCCATGACGCCTTTCGACCGAAGATACGTCGCTACCTTGCCGGGATGGTCGGCGAATCCGAGGCGGACGACATCACGCAAGAGGTTTTCCTCAAGGTTTCGCAGAGCTTGCAGCGTTTCAGGGGCGAGTCCCAGTTGTCCACCTGGATATACCGCATCGCAACGAACGCCGCGCTGGACCGGCTGCGCAGCCGGCGCTCTCATATCGTAACGGTAAGCAGTTTGCCGGGAGAAGCAGGTGGGGAGGATGCGGCGGAGATAGAGGACCGAGATACGTGGACCGGCGAGGCGAGGCCGGAGGTCGACCAAGTAATCATTCGCAAGGAAATGAGCGCGTGCATCCGGGGCTACGTGGAAGAGCTTCCCGAGGACTATCGAGCGGCGATCGTACTGAGCGACATTGCCGGCTTGAAGAACGCTGAGATCGCCCGGATCCTCGGCGTCAGCCTCGACGCGGTGAAGATCAGGCTGCACCGGGCAAGAGCCAGGTTGAAGAATATGCTGGAAGAAGGTTGTACCTTCTATCACGACGAGCGAAACGAGTTTGCCTGCGAGCCAGTTGGCGCCCTGCCACACCTCCGGCTGGGAAGACCAGGTGAAGGTGTATCCTTTTCCGAGTCACCTTCGTCTAAGCTGATGGAGTCTTCAATTCGGAAAAGGAGTGAACTGACAATGAAGCTCGACGAACGAACCGCGTATTTGATCGCCGTAGGAGCCTCCGTAACGGCAAACTGCCAACCATGCCTGGAGCGGAACGTGGGAAAGGCCCGAGAGCTTGGCGCGGAAGAGCAGGAGATCGCGGAGGCAATCGGCATCGGCAAGCTGGTGAGGAAGGGCGCAGCAGAGAAGATGGACAACTTCGCCCTGAACCTGAGCGAAGGCACTCCAGTCTCCGCGTCTGCCAGTGACAAGGGCTGTGGCTGCGGAGGCTAAGAAGATGAGCGTGCAAGAGGGTCAACTCCAGAACGTCCAGGAGACACGACAACGGACCGCGAACAAACGCCTGGAGACCACCGGCTGGGCGCTGTTCCTGATCATGCTCGGCGGGATTGGTCTGGCGCCGGACGACCTGGTCCCAAAGGGAACCTGGCTCATCGGAACGGGACTGATCCTCCTGGGACTCAATGTCGCCCGCTACCTGAGCGGCATCAAGGTGAGGGGCCTTTCGATTGTCCTGGGGATCGTCGCTCTGCTCGGCGGGCTGGGCGATCTCTATGCGGTAGGTCTGCCGGTGCTGGCCATCCTGCTCATTCTGCTTGGGGCAAACCTCCTCGTCAGGCTGTTGTTCGAGAGAGCTGAACCGCGCAGTGACGTCCGCCCGTGACCCTTCCGCGAGTTCGGTCGAGCTAAGAAGAGACGAGGAAGCACGGTGATGGATACGTTCCTTGGCCACGCGAACCACCGCACGGGCCGGCATCCTTCCCAGAAGGACGGCGCTCCCAGGTATCACACGGGCCGGGCGAAGAGGGCGGCGGCGGGGCAGGAGAGGCACTGGCGGTCGTGGCAGTAGAGGCGGTAGATGTGGAGCAGGCCCTGCTGGCGCATGGCGGTCGAGGCGAGGCGGCGAGCACGAGGTCCGAGCAACTGGGAGGCCATGCGGCGCACGACGACGTTGGTGGCGGTAGCGGGAAAGGCGCGGTAGGCTTCCCGGCAGCGGGAGGCGAGCCGGGAGTCGTCCGAACGCTCTCCCCACGCGAAGAGGAACGGCAGGGCCACGTTGATCGCTATCTCCTGCGCTCGCTGCTCCCCGACGAGGGCCGGCGCCGCGCCCGAGTCCGACATGGCTATGGCGAGCCCGAAGTCGTAATGCCGGCTCCAGTAATCCCCGGCGTCGGGCTGAACGAACAGCCGGACCAGCGAGGAAACGGGATCTCCGGTTGGGTCATCCAAAGCCCGGAGGAGCGCCTCGACAAGGCCGGCATCGAGCTGGGCGGCCAGCAGGCGGGCCGCGGCGGCGACGCGCCGCACCGGGTAGTTGGCCGGCCGGACGCCTCGCATCTGCCACCGCCCGGCCTCCAGGCGCTCGGGCGCCCACGGCCAACCGGCCAGGCTCCAGGCTGACTCCAGCTCCTCGACGTAGCTTGCCGTCTCCCAGTCGAGGTCGCGGCCAAGGACCCGCTGCGACGGCAGAAGGCCGGCCGCACCCAGCAGTAGCCCCTCGGCGACGAGGATCCTTTCACTCGCCGGACGACGGTGCAGCAGGCTGAAAAGGGACTCCACCCTCACCGTGCGGGCGACTAGCCGGAAGGGCTCGCGGTTCTGGCTGTAGCCGAGGGCGCCCATGATGCTCTCGTAGAGCACCTGCTCCGACTCATCGTGGACCATCGCGGCCTCGAACGCCGCCGCTTTGGCCAGGAACCGGGCTTCTCCCGCCTCGTCCAGTATCCGGACCAGGTCGTGGTCGCCGGTTTCCTCGAGGTACTGCCAGCACGGCTCGTCGGAGAGGGGGCTGAGATCGACGTGACCATCCGATTCCTCCTTCAGGCGTTCCAGGGGGACCGCAAGCGAGCCGGCCAGCGCGATCGTGGGCGCTTCTTTCCCGTCCTGCCTGAGGATTGGCGTCTCCGCATCGTCCCAGAGAACGATGTGCAAGACGACGGAGTTGTAGTGAGGGTCACGGTCGTGCCCATGAAGGAACCAGTCGGAGGATCGAACGTGGGCCTCCACGTCTCCCTTCAGAAGCCGGCCGTCTCCCAGCGAGACCAGGGCATCCTGAAAGTCGGGGCCGGAGCCGGAGCTCCAGCGGCCGCGGTAGATGATCTGGACCGGTTCGCCGGACCGGGTTCGCAGCGTGGAGTGCAGTAGAATCTGCTCACTCCAGGCGCGCACGACCACCCGCTCATCTACACCCGCACTGGCGTCCGCCACTCACTAGCCTCCGGGGTTAATAATCCACGAAGGAACAGTCAGTAGTCAGTGGTCAGTTGTATCTTAGAAGCAGCTTCTCTCTTCGTAACAACTG
>JACQUF010000071.1 GCA_016210435.1 Chloroflexota bacterium | reverse complement strand
GCATAGTGCTGAGGCCGTGCATCGGTACATGTGGCACCGCAGCGCTCCTATTCATGTGCGTGTACTGGCCGCGCGGGCCGAGCCAGATCCGTCCCTGCAGTTCCTCGATTACCGACCCATTCGCGACGAAGTGCGCGCAGCGCTGCGCTGCCCTTGGCCGGCAGACCTGGGCCGACGCGCGTTGCTTGGCCACATCGCGCGTGATGTGGCCAAGCTCGTGATTGGCCCGCGCAGGGCGCGGCTCTTGCACAGGGTGCTCGGACGGTGGCGAGGGGCGGGTTCATGACAGCAGGTCTTACCTTCGCGATCGGCGCCCGGCAGCTTGGGCCAGGCCATCCGTGCTTGGTCGTCGGCGAGGTGGCCCAGTCGCACGACGGCAGTCTCAACCTCGCGCATGCATTCGTCGACGCCATCGCCAACGCGGGCGCTGATGCGGTGAAGTTCCAGACACACATCGCTGCCGCTGAGAGCACGCCCGAGGAGCCCTGGCGCGTCAAGTTCAGCCGCGAGGACAAGACGCGCTACGATTACTGGAAGCGCATGGAGTTCAGCGCGGAGCAGTGGCAAGGGCTAAAGGCACACGCGGACGAGCGCGGGGTGATCTTTCTGAGCTCACCCTTCTCCGTCGAGGCCGTCGATCTCCTAGCAGGCGTCGGTGTACCTGCGTGGAAGGTAGCCTCCGGTGAGGTCTCCAACCCGCTGCTCTTCGGGCGTATGGCCCAGACGGGGCTTCCGATGCTCCTCTCGACGGGGATGAGCCTGCTGGACGAGATTGACGAGGCGGTAGTGCATATTCGCGAGGCATCATTGCCGTTCGCTGTGCTCCAGTGCACGTCGGCCTACCCGTGCCCACCGGAGAAAGTGGGGCTCAACCTCGTGCCCTTCTTCCGCCAGCGGTACCGCTGTGCGGTCGGTCTGTCCGACCATTCGGGGACGATCTATCCCGGTCTTGCTGCTGCCGCGCTGGGTGTTGAGGTGCTGGAGGTGCACGTCGCCTTGACCCGGGAGATGCCCGGACCGGATGTGCCGGCCTCGGTCACGACGACCGAGCTGCGGCAGTTGGTGGAGGGCGTGCGTTTTATCGAGGCCATGCATGCACATCCCGTGGACAAGGACGCGGCGGCGCGCGAGATGTCGTCGCTGCGTGAGTTGTTCACGAAGAGTGTGGTTGCGCGAGTGCAGTTGCCCGCGGGTACGGTGCTGAGCGCGGAGCATCTGACGGTGAAGAAGCCGGCCAAGGGTATACCTGCAAGCCAGCTATCGGACCTTATCGGACGACGGCTGCGACGGCGTATCCGTGCAGACCAGTTCGTCCACGAGGACGATCTCGAGAGGTCTAGCTCATGAAGCGCAAGGTGTGCGTTGTGGTTACGGCTCGTCCGAGCTATGCGCGCATCAAAACGGCCCTGCAGGCCATCGTGACCCACGCCGATCTGCAGCTTCAGCTCGTCGTCGCCGCCTCCGCGCTGCTCGACCGGTATGGCAACGCCATCCGCTATATCCAACAGGACGGGTTCGAGGTCGCCGCGAAGGTGTATATGGTCTTGGAGGGCGAGAACCTTGTGACCTCGGCCAAATCGACCGGTCTCGGCCTTATCGAGCTGGCGACCGCACTCGACAACCTTCAGCCTGATGTCGTCGTCACCGTGGCCGATCGGTACGAGACGCTGGCGACCGCTGTTGCATCGTCATATCTGAATATCCCGCTCGCGCACGTGCAGGGCGGAGAAATCACCGGCTCGATCGACGAGAAGGTGCGTCACGCTGTGACCAAGCTCGCCGACGTGCACTTCGTGGCCACGCAGAAGGCTGCCGAGCGTGTCGTCCGCATGGGTGAGGATCCGGCCAGCGTGTTCGTCACTGGTTGTCCATCCATCGATCTGGCGTCCGCGATCTTGCATCACCTGCAGCCTGGGTTCGATCCGGCGGAGCGCTACGGCGGCATCGGTGCGTCACTCGACCTCTCCAACGACTACCTGGTCGTGCTACAGCACCCCGTAACAACGGAGTACGAGGAGGCGCGTCACCATGTCACCGAGACGCTCTCTGCGATTCGCGATCTCGGAATACCGGCACTGTGGTTCTGGCCCAACGTCGATGCCGGCTCGGATGGCACGTCCCGGGGTATCCGCGCCTTTCGCGAGACGGAGCACCTAGCGAACATCCGGTTTTTCAAGAATATGCCCCCGGAGGACTTCCTGCGACTCGTGTACAACAGCCGCTGTATTGTAGGCAACTCTAGTGTTGCCATTAGAGAATGTTC
>JACQUF010000485.1 GCA_016210435.1 Chloroflexota bacterium | reverse complement strand
CCGTTCGGAAGAGCATCGGGTTTGCGATGCAGGAAGTCGGGCTCGACGACCTGTCCACC
The DNA here is from genome assembly GCA_016210435.1 of Chloroflexota bacterium. Lineage (GTDB taxonomy): Bacteria > Chloroflexota > Dehalococcoidia > Lucifugimonadales > Lucifugimonadaceae > VGZT01. The sequence goes on along the minus strand of JACQUF010000485.1, from coordinate 8,144 downwards.
GGCCGTGCATTCCTGGAGCTGCAGGGGCTTCTCTACGGGCTCTCCCGCAAAGAGGCGCGAGCGCGGGCCGTCGAGTTGCTCGAGCTGGTCGGCCTGACATCGGTCGGCCGCAGAAAGGTCGGCACCTATTCGGGTGGCATGCGACGGCGCGTGGACCTCGTCGCCGCGCTGGTCCACCGCCCGCCCCTGCTGTTCCTCGACGAGCCGACGACGGGCCTCGACCCACAGAGCCGCGTTGCGATCTGGGAGCACCTGGAGAAGCTAAACCGCGACGGCGTCACGATCTTCCTCACGACGCAATTGATGGAAGAGGCCGACCGCCTCTGCAGGCGGATCGCCATCATCGATCACGGCCGGATCGTGGCGGAGGGCACGCCCGCAGGTCTCAAATCGGAGCTCGGCGGCGACGTCGTTCACGTGACGCTCGGCGGCGCTGAAGCTGCCACTGTAAACGGCCGCGTCGCCCGCGCCGAAGAGCTCGCTCGCACCCGGCCCTACGTGACCAACGTGGTCGCCGAGACATCGGGCCTGGCAATTACGGTGTGGGATGGCGGCGCGGCCGCGGCGGACCTGATGCGGCTGCTGCACGACGCCGGGATCGAAGTCACGAACCTCTCAGTTGCCAGGCCAAGCCTCGACGACGTGTTTCTCAAGCACACGGGCCGCACGATAAGGACAGAGAGCACGGGCGGGGATGAGGTGGCGCAGGCGATGCGCCCGTTCCTCGGGCTCAGAAAGCGATAGCCGATGACCGTCGCTCGCGAGATCTACTACATCTACCTGCGGAACATGCGAACGTGGATCGGCCAGCCGATGGCGGTCGCTTCCACGGTGATGTCGTCCGCGTTCATTTTTCTCTTCTTCGGGGCCCCGCTCGAGCGAGTCACGCAGCTGCCGGGCTTTCCTTCCGGCGACTACGAGGCGTTCCTGGTCGGCATGGTCCTCGTCATGACCGTTGTATTCAGCGGCGCGGACATGGCGATGGCGATGCTGACAGACATCCTGTCCGGCTATTTCGACAAGCTTCTCCTTGCGCCGATCAACCGTTTTTCGATCCTCATGGGCAGCCTGTTGACCGCCGGTACGCGCGCGTTGGCGCAGGTGCTGATCATCGTGGGCATCGCGGCTGCCCTCGGCGTGAACTTCCGTGGTGGGACGCTCGGCATTATCGCGGTTGTGCTCGCGTCCACGGTCTTTGGCGTTGCATGGGCGTGCGTGGGCCTGATCATCGCCTTGAAGACGAAGAGCGCGCAGGTGACGCAGAGCACGTGGTTGCTGTTCATGCCGATCGTGTTCCTGACGAGCGCGTTCATGCCGCGCGAGTACCTTTCCGGCTGGTTCAAGATCGCGGCGACGGTGAATCCTGTCGAGTACGTGCTGCGGGGGATGCGGGTCATCGTGATACAGGGATGGGAGTGGGAGACGATCCTGCCCGGGCTGTGGGTCCTCGTCGCGATGACGGTCGCGCTCACCACGGTAGCTACCTGGCTATACCACCGCGTCACTGCGTGATTGGGGGCACCCTTCCCTGCAAGACAACCCTCACCTAAATCCTCTCCCATCGAGGGAGAGGATGGGTAAAAAAAACCTCTCCCATTGAGGGGTCTATGTAGACCGGGGGAGGGGGCCGCGCTGGCGTGGTAGGATAGTCAACACCCCCTCCAGGGGGGTAGGGTTTCTTCGACCGACAGGTAGGTAAGCATGCAAAACCCGGTCAAGAAGGACGCTCTCACCCGGCTCGCATACATCGAAGGCCACCTCGCAGGCGTGCGCAAGATGGTCGAAGAGGACCGCTACTGCGTCGACATTCTTCGCCAGACCCACGCTATCCGCCGCGCGGTCGCCCGGCTCGAAGAACAGCTTGTCAAAGGCCACCTGCACACGTGCGTCGTCGACGGCGTCCGCGAAGGCCGGGAGGACCAGGTGCTGGGCGAGCTCGCCGAACTCTTCTCCGTCCGGGAACGCTAGCCGGTCAAAGCCGCTAACCGGAGGACGCAATGGCTGAAACCTCGACACTTCGAATCCCGATCAAAGGGATGACGTGCGCCTCGTGCGTGAGCCATGTGACCGAGGCGCTGCAGTCGGTCCAGGGCGTGCAGGCCGCCGAGGTCAACCTCGCCACCGAGAGCGCCCACGTCCGGCTCGACCCTCAACGAGCCACCCCGCCATCCCTCGTCAAAGCCGTCAAGGATTCCGGTTACGGAGTCGGGACTGAGACCGTGGCGTTCAGGATCCAGGCCAGGGATGGCACTGATTCAGGTCGGCTCTTGAAGTCGCTCTCGGTATTTGCCGGCGTGGTGGGCGTGCAGTTCCAACAAGGCGGCTCGCAGGTCGCAGTCGAGCGGTTCCCTGCTGACGACTCGGTACTCGCATACAGAGAAGCGATCGAGGCTTCGGGCTACCAGTACCTGGGCAAGGTCGAGGTCGCCGAAGGCGAGGCTGAGAGAAGCCAGTCCCGCGCCCGCCGGGTCCTCCTCCTCAAGACCGTGTTATCGCTTTCCGTCGCTGCGATCATCATGGCCGCGATGCAGTACGAGACGATCGGCGCGCTTGCCGGCATCTCGCCGACGACCGTGAATATCGTGCTGCTCGTACTCGCCACGCCGGTCCAGTTCTGGGCAGGCTGGCAGTTCTACGTCTCGGCGTGGGGCGCGCTGCGCCACCGCACGTCGAACATGAGTACGCTGATCGCGATCGGCACATCGGTCGCATATTTCTTCAGCGCCGCGGTCACGTTCTCACGGGGCACGTTCCAGGGCGGCGCGCCCTTCGCCGGCCACAGCACGGGGACGTACTTCGACGTGTCGGCCGCGATCATCGGCCTGATCCTGCTCGGCAGATACCTCGAAGCCCGGGCCCGCGGCAGGACTTCAGACGCGATCAGGAAGCTGATGAAGCACCAGCCGCGCCACGCGATGGTCGAACGAGAGAAAGACTTTGTCCTCCTGCCGATCGAGGAAGTGGTCGAAGGGGACATCATTCTCCTGCGGCCTGGGGAGCGGGTCCCTGTGGACGGCGACGTGATCGCCGGCAGGACTTCGATCGACGAATCCATGCTCACCGGCGAAAGCGCCCCCGTCGAGAAATCGGAAGGAGCGCAAGCATTTACTGGGACCGTGAATGGCCAGGGCACGGTCCGATTGAAGGCATCGCGAGTCGGCAAGGACACGGTGCTAGCGCAGATCGTCCGCCTGGTCGAGCAGGCGCAGGGTTCGCGGGCGCCGGTGCAGCGTCTCGTCGATGTGATCGCCGCGCGGTTCGTGCCGGCAGTGCTTGCCGGTGCTGCCCTCACGTTCGTCCTGTGGTGGTTTCTGGGACCCGAGCCATCCTGGCTGACTGCCCTGCTGACTACCGTCGCGGTGCTGGTGGTCGCCTGCCCGTGCGCGCTCGGCCTTGCGACTCCGACGGCAATCATGGTCGGAATGGGCCGGGCCGCCGGGTCAGGGATTCTGATTCGCAACGCCGAGGCCCTCGAGATCGCCCACCGGACCCGCACGGTTGTGCTCGATAAGACAGGAACATTGACCGAGGGCAGACCCCGCGTGGTCGAGGTCCGGAGCGTCCGGATGCCCGAGCGCGAGATCGTTGGGATCGCAGCCTCGCTCGAAGTGATGTCAGAGCATCCGCTCGGGGCCGCAGTGGTGAATGAAGCCCGGCGACGAGACATTCGCCCTGAATCTGTGGAAGCCTTCGAGGCTGTGCCTGGCCGCGGCGTTCGCGGCAAGCTCGGCCGCCGGACCGTGACGATCGGCAATGAGGCATTCCTGCGAGATTCTGGCGTCGATCTTGCGCCGCTCGATGGAGCGATCCGGCAGACCCGGGAAGCCGGCCAGACGGCCCTGCTCGTTGCCGTCGACGGCCGCGCCGATGGCGTAATAGCTATCGCCGATGCGATCAAAGCCGATGCCGCAGAAGCCGTCGGAGACCTCAGGCGGCTCGGCCTCGAAGTGATCATGTTGAGCGGCGACCACCGGCGGACGGCTGAGGCGGTCGCCCGCCAGCTTGGGATCGACAACGTGATTGCCGAGGTGATGCCCGCCGATAAGGCGAAAAAGATCGAAGAGTTGAAGCAGGCTGGAAAAGTCGTGGCGATGGTCGGCGATGGAATAAACGATGCGCCCGCGCTTGCCACCGCGGATATCGGGATCGCCATTGGGAGCGGCACGGACGTCGCGATCGAGGCCGCCGATATCACCCTGGTGCGGGGCGAGGTGCGGGGCGTCGCGGAAGCGATCGCGGTCAGCAAGGCCACAATGCGCACGATCCGCCAGAACCTTTTCTGGGCGTTCTTCTACAACGTCCTGCTGATCCCGATCGCAGCGGGCGTGTTGTTCCCGCTTTTCACACATATCCACACGCCATCCTGGTTGCACCCGGTGTTCGGCCATGCCGGGTTCATGAACCCCGTAGCCGCCGCCGCGGCAATGGCGTTCAGTTCAGTGAGCGTCGTCACGAACTCGCTGCGGCTGGCACGTCGCGGCGGCACAGACGAGAAAGCACGGCCGGGTGGACGAAGGCCGCTCGGCGCGGCACGAAGCGCGAAAGCTACCTGATAAAGTCGAAGTCAAGGGGCGACGGATCACGGGAGGTCTGCAATGAAGATCTTGCCGTACTATTTCTGTTCTTCGGGCTGCCGTGAGGCGTTCGCCAGGGAGCTGTAGAAATACCTGTCGACCATGGCAGCTGCGTAGTGCCCTTTGGCCCCTCCCGCCGGGAGAGCGCCCCTCCGCCTGTGGCGGACGCCGGGTGAGGGCGACCGCGTGGACGCTTCAGGAACCACATAGGGGGAGAGCATGAAGATTCCCGGGATCCAGTTCGGTTCGAAGAAGGCCGAGATGGCGATCGACCCTGTCTGCAAGATGCAGGTCGATGTCAGCAACCCGCCCGGCGGTAAGTCCGAATACCAGGGCAAGACCTACTACTTCTGCTCGCCCGGATGCAGGACATCGTTCCAGAAGGAACCGGAAAAGTTCCTGAAGTCCACGACCCCACAGCCCATGTGACCACCTCTCCTCGTGCCGATCCCCTCTCCCCGCAAGGCCGTCGTCTACACGCACCCGGAGTGCGGCTGCTGTGCTTTGCAAAAGGAAGCCTTTCGGCGCGACCGGGTCGAGTACGAGGAAGTTGACCTCAGCAGGCACCCTGAACGCTGGCCTGAAGTACAGGAGCACCGCTATCCTCCTCGCCCCTCGTGGCAGAGGAGTGAGGAGAGGGGGTAGCCTACCTCCTCTGCCTCCTCCAGGCCTCGATCCCGCCCCGCAGGGCGAGTCCCGCAGCCACTGAGATCCCCACGAGTACCGCCAACCTCGTAGCCCAAGACCTCGCCGGACCGGAACGATCGGCCGCCGATTCCACCTCGACTCCCGCGGACCGAGCGACAGCGCGCGTCTGCCCGGAGTCGGTGGCCGCGTCCATACCACGTTCCCGCACAAGAGCGAACAGTGAAAGATGGTCGAGCCGGGCGCTTACAACCCCGAGTACGAGGTCCTTTTCGCTCGAAACTGGCTCCCAGGAAGGTCCCCCGCTGCCGGCGCCGAGCCGCAGCAATCGCAATGTGGAGCCGTCCGCGCCATCCCGATTCTCGTTTGGAGCAAGGCTGATCGAGAGATGTACGGGCCATGCGACCGTTCCGCCCTCCAGCAGCCGGCCAGACTGATCGAAGAGTTCGATCCGGATCAATCGAAGCACTTCAGCGTCGGGCTTGACGGCTACGCTGTCGGGCGGTTGGACCGCCAGGCGGGCCTGAAGGATCGTCGAAGATCCGCGGGCCGGGACTTCGAGCCGGATCCCAAATTCGGGGATCTCGAGTGTTACCGGGGAATCCGGCCGGAGCACGGCGATGACTTCACGGAGCGCATCGCCGCTGCCAGGCGGGCTTTCAGGGATCACGACTGTATCGGTTCTAGGTTGCGGCCCGGTCTGCGTCGACGAGGCTTCTGACCGCCTCAACTGAAAGGTCGCGGCATCGGCGATTAGCTGTCGTTCGGATGAGGCCGACCCCAGGGCCGCGGCGGCGTACGCGGAATGCCCGAACGTGTCAGCGAGGCCCGATTGCGAAGCGACCCGTACCGCGGCAGTCATGCCGGCGGAATCCTCTGGACGATGCCTCGCCACGCGTACCTCGACCGAAGCCCTGACGATTGCCGCATCCGAGCGTCGCGACCGCAGCGAGGTCCTTGCAACCGCGAACAGCCTGCCCGGATCAGCTCCCTGTAGCCGCTGATGCGAGGGTTCCAGCTGACTGGAGGGCGCGGCCGCCGGGACAAATGCAGCGGCGACGGACTCCCCAAGGTTCGCGGTTGAATCTCCGTTTCGCCTGTGCTCGGCCCTCGCGAAATCGTCGAGGCGCGACAGCTGTGCCGGCGAAGCGGTTGCCTTCAGCACGTTCAGTTCAGCGATCGCGGCCGCTTCGGCATTCTCGATACCGAATGCCGTCGACAACTGATTCGGACCGATTCCTGTGACATCTTCGTTCGAAAAGTCCGACGAGCCAGAGTCGGTCAGATTTGTCCGGTCAGCAGGGACGTGGGAAACTCCGCCCAGTACAGCGTCGGCGATCACTCGCATGAGATGGGCCACGCCACCCGCCGAGGATGCCGACGAACCGTCACCCACACCCGCCCGGGAATTCGCGCCGACAAGCGGCGAAGTCGAACCGCTTAATGAGACCGCCGCGCGCTGTCCGTGCCCGATCGATCCGCGTGTCGATTCGGCAGCTTCCGCAACATCCGTTCGAACGCTTCTGACCCCGCCGACGCTCGACGCGGAAACGCTCTGCGTGTCCCGGCTCTGAACGACTGCCTTCGCCGAGTGATTCAGAGAAGCTGCGTCAACATTGCGAATTCCGGCACCGGCGCGCAGGTCCGCGGAAAGCGCCCCCGCGTCCTGGACCGCAGCACCGCCGGCCGCGGCCGCGATTGCTCGCACAATTCGCGCGGGCGTCGCGGTTTCTGTGAGTCCGGCCCAGAACCAGCCAGCCCCGCTGAGCGTGAACAGCCCTGCCAGGACAGCGATCCTCACCCAGCGCACAGGACCCGGCATCAAAGCATCAGGCCAACTGCCATCAGTCGACGTTCACCGTCCACGTGTACTGGACGGTGTCGTTCGTATTGAGTGTTACATCCGGGACGTCCACATAGGCGAAGATGTCCGCGTCGGCGATGGCGGCGCCGTTGCCGACTGCGGTGTCGTCTTCAACCGCTTTCGTCAGAACGATCTGTTTCACGGACACGGAGTCGACCTTCGCCGTGAACGTCACGCTGATCGTCCCCTGGCCCGGATCGGTGCTGAACTGCGTCGTCACCGTTCCGTCGGCCGGATTCTGATTCCCGCTCGTTCCGGAGTCGCCGTCCAGGTTCAGCGCAATGCTGCCTGCAAGGACGCCGTTCGAGGGGTCGTCGGTTCCAACTGAAACCGAGAGGGCCGCGATGCCGTCGAATGCGGTCGACGAGGCGCCCGCCGCGATGCGGTTGAAGACTTCATTCTTTGCATCGTTGTTGATCGTGTTATGAATCACGCCTCCGGCCTTGATCCGCCCATCGGCGTCCCGGACCGCGTAGTCGATCGTGCCAGTGATCCCGAAACGTGCCCGGGATCCGTCATCGTCAGGGAGAGGCGAGCCGGGCGAAACGCCCCGGCTTTTGCTCAGGTTTGGGGAGGGGTCGACGTGGCGCGCGCGTTCGACCGGCGGAAGGGAGCGCACCACAGCCCAGCCGACCAAGGCAGCGAGGGCGAGCAACCCGACGCCAGCTACGAGCGATCTCTTCATGTCGACCCCTCCTTCCTCGTGCTGGCGTTTGGCCGGCTGAGACGTTCAGGCTGCATCTGCCAGTGTTGGCGTCGGGAGGCAGAATCATGCTCGGCTCGCCGGCGAGATCGGGCGACTCAAGGAAACTGCGAATGGCGGTAAACGTCCATGGATGCGCAACCAGACTCAGGCCAGTAGTCTCGGAATGGGCTGAAGAGCACGATCGAGCGCGAGTCCGGCGTCTGCGATCGTTCACGCCCCCGATGACTGCATGCAAACCGGCGGAGCTTCAATTACAATTTGGGTTGGCCGTCCGCAGGGGCGGTCGTCCTCGCTATTGCGGCCCCGTGGTGTAGCGGCCTAACACACTTCCCTGTCAAGGAAGAGATCGGCGGTT
>JACQUF010000484.1 GCA_016210435.1 Chloroflexota bacterium | reverse complement strand
GGAGCTTCATCAAAGAGCTTGGCTACCGCGAGGAGCTTGAACGGCTGGCCAAGATGCACACGGACTTCATCCAGTTCGTGCCCACCGTGAGCCGCCCGCAGGACCCGCAGAACGCAGGTTGGACCGGCCAGACAGGCCGCGTCAACAACATCCTGGACGAGTACCTCGCCAAGTTCGGCGTGGGCAAGGCCGAGACCATGATCTACGCCTGCGGCCACCCGCAGATGATCGAGGACGTCAAAGCGCGGTTCATCCCCCTGGGCTGGAAGGTGAAGGAAGAGCGGTTCTGGAAGGAAGACTGATACCAGGTCCGCGTGACGAGGCCGGCGTGACGCCCCCGTCCGTTCGTCCTCGCGACGAAGCCGTTTCCGTGTCGAACCGCGGCCTGCGCCGCCGCCCAGGCGACGGCGGGGGCCTCCACTCCCCCAGGGCGAGGCCTAACCCAACGCAGTCGGGACGAGGGTGACGGAGTTGCCCCCCCGTCCGGTGCCGCGTATGCCATGTGCGTGAGGGCAGCCGCCTTCCGTCCTCAGCCGCGCCCCTTCGGGTGCCATGTGGTGCAGGCGTGCCTGCCGCTTATGGCAGCGGCAGCGTCGGCTCCCGATCCGGCCGCGTGTCCGTCTCGAACGCGTTCATCGCAATCGAGATGTACGTGTAGTACCCGATGGCCCCAACGAGGTCCGTCAGTGGCTTCAGCCCGAAGCGGTCCATCGCCGCCTTCCAGGTCGGTTCGGAGACCCGGTGCTTGCGCAGCAGCTCCGTCGTGAACGTCCAGACCAGCAGCTCGTCGCCCACGAGCCCGGTCGGGGCCTTCCGGTGTTTGATGGCGTTGATCGCCTCCTCGCGAACGCCGTTGCGCCGCGCGCCCTCCTCCTGGGCGGTGTACTCGAAGACGCAGTCCGTCTCCCTGCCGACGGTGATGGCGGCGATGGAGATCACCTTCTCCGGCAGCGCATGCTCGAAGCGGAAGTACGCGCCGAGCTGGGCCGCCCGCTGCGCCGGAACCGGGCTGTGCAGGAGAACGCGGAAAGGCCCGCTGGGCTCGCCGCCGCGGCTCTCGGCCAGTTCGTCGAACAGCTTGCGGTACACCGGGGCAATGTCCTCGCGCTTGCGGATTTCGCGGACCCTCGCCATATGTGCTCCTCCGCCTGGTGTTCCAGGCACGGCCTGTCGCGCGTTGGCCGGTGGGATGCGGCGAGGATACGCTTCCAAGGCGGGTGTGTCCATGAGGGGCGTGGCTTTCCCCTAACGGGTTGTGGGCCTATAATGCCCTCGCGCACAAGTATTCCCGGCGCTGGGGGCAGTATGGTCACACCTAGGTCCAAGCGCGATATCGAAGAGACAGAAGAGGAACTCGACCGACCCGAACCTACTCCTGTGAGGTTCTGGGAACAGAAGCAACGGGAACTTGTAACCAGTGTAGTTGACTACAACCTGTCAACTCTGGCAGACCTCATCGCTAGCAACACGATCGACATGGCGCCGCGCTACCAGAGGCGCTTCAGGTGGGATACGAAACGCCAATCGAGGCTCATTGAAAGCTTCCTCATGAATGTGCCAGTGCCCCCTGTGTTCTTGAACGAGGATCAGTATGGAAAGTACTCGGTCATCGACGGGAAGCAACGATTGACCGCTGTCTACGAATTCCTGAGAGGGCGGCTTCGGCTCGAAGGTCTGGAGGTATTCAGTGATATCAACGGTCAGACGTACGACACTCTTCCTGCGGACCTACAGACCATCATCAAAACACGGCCCACACTTCGTGCAGTAATCATCCTCAGGCAGTCCGACGTTGAAATCAAGTTCGAGGTCTTCAAACGCCTCAACACCGGGGGCATTCGCCTTAACCCGCAAGAGATCCGCAACAGCACGTATCCAGGTCCGCTCAACGATCTTATCCTCCAGCTATCTGAGCACACGCGGTTCCATGCACTTCTCGGCATCACGAACAGACAAAGGTCGGCAATCTTCCTGGAGATGCGCGATGCGGAGTTTGTGTTGCGGTTCTTCACGTTTAGGGACAATTGGGAGGAGTTCAGCAAAGGGATGCAACCCTCGATGGACCAGTTCATGGCTCTGAACCAAAGGATGGGACGACAAGAGCTTGACGACCTGAAGACATCTTTCCTGAACACCATCGACGCCGTTGCTGCTGGCTTCGGAGACAAGGCATTCCAGCGTTGGGAAACAAGCCGTCAGAAATGGCGCTCACAGGTGCTCGCTTCACTTTTCGACGCGCAGATGTTTGCCTGTCTTGGGATTGACCCGGACACGCTCCGTCGCCATCACCCTGCCATCCTCGCGGGAATGCGCCAGTTGTTCGAAAACACCGAGTTCCGCAGGTCTATCGATGCTGCAACCAACACGCCTTCGTTCTTCCGAAGCCGCATCAAGGCCGTACGCGCCATGATCACCGACGTCACAGCGCACGAGTAGCCCATGGCGACCTCGACCGCCCTCGATGATTTCAGACAGAGGCTTCGAATAGCGCGTGCCCTGCTTGATCTGGAAACAAGCACGTTCCCAGATCCTCCAAAGCCGCACGACTTGGCGGCGGTTCTCGGCCTGCGGGGTGGTGCGGCAGTGCTCATGGTGGGCGCCTACGAGCGATTCTTGACAGAGTGCGTCCAGGAGCAAGTTCGCAGAATCGCTGAAAGGCAACCACCAGCGGCGTTCGCGCGCCTCCCCCACCAACTTCAGATAAGTACGATTTGGGGCACCCTTCGCGCCGCGATGGGGGAAGGTGCGAAAAAGGACGTGGATCGGATACCTGCAATAAAGGTGGCGAGCGCCAAAGTACTCAAGGATACCGTCAGTGCCGAGGTGTTTGGTGTGTTGAACGGGCTCACGGGCACGGCCGCGATGAAGAAGGTCGCTGACGAAATCGGCCTAAGCTACCCATTTAGCAATCGGACATTCAAGGAGTCGTTCTGGTCGCTATGGGGAAAGGAAGAAGCGAACACCTTCATCGAGAACAAGGTTGACGAGATCGTCCGCCGGCGTCACGTTGTTGCACATCGTGCTGACGCACTTCATGTGTCCAGAAAGGATATCGCCGACGGCATTGAGTTCATGGATAAGCTCGTGACGGCAATCAATGGCACGCTGGTTCATCACTTCGACCGCCTCGTGCGGTGAGGCTCTCGTGTCCGTGCGCGCTCACAGCGCCTCCTCCTCCTTTCCCCGCCGTCCCGCCTATCGCTACAATAGCGGCGTGAGCACGAACGAAGCCATTTCCGTATCCGACCGCGCCGCGACGCCCGCGCGCCGCCAATGGCTCCGCGCCAAGCGGCAGCACCCGGGCTGCGTCCTGCTGTTCCGCATGGGCGACTTCTACGAGACGTTCGACGACGACGCCAAGCTGGTGGCGAAAGAGCTTGAGATCGCCCTGACCTCCCGCGAGATGGGCCGCGGCGGGCGCATCCCCATGGCGGGCATCCCGCATCACGCCCTCGACGTCTATCTGGCACGGCTCGTCAAGCGCGGGCACCGCGTCGCCATCTGCGACCAGACCTCCGACCCAGCCGCCAGCAAGGGCCTTGTGGACCGCGAGGTCACGCGCGTCGTCACGCCCGGCACCGTCACCGAGGCCGCCCTGCTCGACCAGAAGGCCAACACCTACCTCGCCGCCGTCTGCGTCGTCGGCGACCAGGCGGGCCTGGCCTACGTGGACGTGTCGACGGCGCAGTTCACGTGCGCGCAGGTCCCGCTGGACCGGCTGCCGCTGGAGCTGGAGCGCCTTGCCCCGGCGGAGCTGCTGGTGCCTGAGGAAGGCGGGGAGACACCCGCACCCTCCGGCACCCACGTCACACCCGTCCATCCGACCACGTTCCACGCGGAGCTTGCGCGCCAGACGCTGCTCGACCATTTCAAAGTCCGCACGCTGGAGGCGTTCGGGTGCGAGGGACTGCCGCTGGCCCAGCGCGCCGCCGGCGCCAGCCGCTCCAGCTCCAGCGGCAGCCGGTCCAGCGGCACCTGCGCGCACGCGAAGTGGGCCGTGGACACGTCCACGTACGCGATGCCCGCGGCGTCGCCGTCCACGCACACGGCGGCGAGGTAGTTG
>JACQUF010000474.1 GCA_016210435.1 Chloroflexota bacterium | reverse complement strand
GGGAGAGGGTAGGGTGAGGGCGGCGCGAAGGGGCATATGGCAAACGAGAAACAGATACGAATCGGAATAATCGGGGCGGGCCGCTTCACGAACACTCACATGACGGAATTCGCGAAAGTGCCACGCGCGAAGGTCGTCGCATTCAGCAGGCGCTCGCCCGAAGCATTGAAAGAGATGCAGGACCGCTGGGACGTTCCTCTCGGCTTCACGGACTACCAGGACCTTCTCGCCCGGAAGGACATCGACGCGGTTGACGTCGTGACGCCCACAGACACCCATCACGAGATCGTCCTGGAGGCGATCAAGGCCGGCAAGCACGTGCTGTGCGACAAGCCCCTTGGCCTGACCGGGACGCAATGCAAGGAGATGCTGGCCGCCGCGGAAGAAGCCGGCGTAGTCCATTGCACGAACTTCAACCAGCGAGGGCGGACGCCGGTGGGAAGGATGCAGCGCTACATCGCGAACGGATACGTCGGCACGGTATATCACGTCGATGTCGCGTGGTGGATGACGCTGCAGCACGATCTCCGGCCAGACGTCACCTCATGGCGGTTCTCGCCCGAGACCGGGGGCGGGACCGTCTACGAACTGATCCACGTCTTCGACATCGCCAGGTTCATCGGTGGTGAGGTCAGGCGGATCGTATCGATGCTGTCCACGTCGGAGCCCCGGCGGCCGACCGGCGACCGGCCGGAAGGGATCGCGGTCAAGGTCCCGGACTCGTCGGCCTTCCTGATCGAATTCGAAAACGGGGCGACTGGCGTGATTCACACGAGCTTCGTTGCCCGAGGGACCGAGCCCGATGGGACGACCTGCCCGCGTGTTGATGTCGCCGGCAGTATCGGACGAATCGCGACTGATGGGCTCTACTGCCTGCGCGGCGTCAGCGGTAAGCAGGGACCGCTTGCGCAACTGGATCCCGGAGAGGCGTACCCTCAGCCCTATGCCCAGTTCGTTAACGCCATCCTCACCGGCGAGCCGGTGAAGACGAGCTTCCTGGACGGCCTCAAGGCCGCGCAGCTCGTGGACGCGGCCTACCAGTCGGCCCGGACCGGCGCCTGGGCCGCGCTGTGAACGATCGGCACGATCCGGCGTGCACTTTACCTTGCCGTTGCTTCGGAAATGCCCGGAATCGCCGTCTGAGCCAGCTTGTCCCCTCGAGAGCCTCAGGGCGGCGCCTGAGCCCAGTCGAAGGAAAGACGCTGAGGCAGGGCAGCTTCAACGTCTTGGGTGCCGGCCAGGTCCGGAGTTCACCCTGAGCCTGCCGAAGGGACAAGCTCAGGCGCCGCGCTGAGCCCGACGAAGCGACACGGCCGGCATGGGGAACTGAACGTTGAAGTACGTACGCCTGGGGCGGACCGGCCTCAAGGTCTCCGAATACTGCATGGGCGCCGACAATTTCGGCGACCAGACCGACGAGCCCACGGCGCTGCGGATGATGGCACGCGCCGTCGAAGCCGGTGTCAACTTCATCGATACCGCCAACAGCTACGTCGGCGGGCGGTCCGAGGAAATCGTCGGGCGGTTCCTTCGGGGACGCCGGCACGACATCGTTCTCGCGACCAAGTGTCGCAGCAAGGCCGGGCCCGGCCTTCACGACATCGGGCTCTCACGCAAAGCCGTGATGAAGGCGGTCGAAGACTCCCTCAGGCGGCTTCAAACCGACTTCGTGGATTTGTACCAGGCGCACAATTTCGATCCGGATACGCCCATCGACGAGACCCTTCGAGCGTTCGATGACCTCGTCCATCAGGGAAAGGTCAGGTACATCGGCTGCTCCAACTTTGCCGGCTACCAGCTGGCAAGGTCGCTCTGGATGAGCGACAAGCATGGGCTTGCCAGGTTTGATTCTGTCCAGCCCAGGTACAACCTGCTCTACCGGCACCCGGAGCTGGAAGTGCTGCCCCTGTGCGCGGAAGAAAAGGTCGGCGTGATCGTATACTCGCCGATGGCCGGCGGATTCCTGATGGGGAAGCACCGCCGCGAAGGCCCGCAGCCGGGGACTCGCTTTGCCGACATCTTCCGTGCGCACCAGTTCTACCGCCGCACGTACTGGCATGACGCGGCATTCACCGCGGTGGAGCGCTTCCTCGAAGTGGCAAAGCGCCACAGCGTCACGCCCTTCCAGCTCGGCACCGGCTGGGTGAGAAAGAATCCTGTTATCACCGCCTTAATAGTCGGAGCTCGCAACGAGGAACAGCTCGAATCCAACCTCCGGGACTGGGAGCTTCCGGCGCCACCGGGGGCTCTCGCCGAAGCCGATCAGGTGGCCGACTGGCACCACGCGACTTCCCCGCTCATCGTGTGAAGCACCGGCATGACCGGGCACAGGCCCTGAGCGCCAGTTGAGCCACGCAAGCCCGAAGCCGCCGGCTGCCTACGCGGTCGATAGCATACTTCCCTCCAGCGTCGTTGCCCCTCGCAACCTGGATGATCTTTCGGTCGCGCTCAAGGAAGTCCATTCGGCAGGCCAGGCTGCAATTCCATGGGGCGGCGGGACGCGGATGCACGTGGGCAACGTGCCACGGCGCTACGATGTCGCGCTCCGCCTTGTCCGGCTTGACCAGATCGTCGAATACGAGCCCGCAGACCTCACCGTGATCGTCCAGGCGGGCGTGACGATCGCGTCGCTCCAGGCCGAACTAGTAAGACAGGGCCAGCGACTTCCCTTCGATCCGCCCTCGCCGCATTTGGCCACAATAGGCGGTTCGCTCGCCTCGAACGCGGCGGGTCCTCTCAGGTCCGCGTTCGGCGGGATTCGAGACTTCGTAATCGGCATGAAGGTCGTGCACGCCGACGGAACGATAACCAAGAGCGGCGGCAACGTCGTCAAGAACGTCTCGGGTTACGACCTGATGCGGCCGCATATCGGGGCGTTCGGAACGCTCGGAGTGATCGCGGAAGCAGGATTCAAGCTGATTCCCTTGCCACGGTCTGTCCGGACGATCGCCGCGGAATTCGGCAGCCTCGAATCTGCCGAAGCGGCCTGCAAGCGGCTCATGAGTTCTCCGTTCGTTCCAGAACGGCTGAGCCTCTTCACCGGAACCGTTGCCGCGAGCGCTCTGGCGTCATTGCGTGGCGCAAAAGGTGATACCGGAGGCGAAGCCTGCCTGCTCCTTACGACCCTCGCAGGTGGTCCGAACGCGACCGCTCGAATGGTCGACGAAACTGCCCGCTTGATTAGGGCCGCGGGGCCGGCGTGGCATGACGAACCCGAAAGCGCTGTTGCGGACGCTGTCTTTGCCCTGGCTGAGCAAACTTCCGAAAACGTACCGCGCGTGACTGCCAGAGCGACGCTCAACCCAACTGATTGCTTTCAGTTCCTTCGGTCGATCTACCGCGATGCTGCGGCCGGTCCCTTGACGCCGGGCGCGGTAGTCCATGTCGGCTTCGGCACGGTGATCCTGCACTGGCGCCCTGCCCGGGCGTCCTTCGAGGCGGAGCAGCTCCTGCAGGCAACCCGTTCTGCAATCGAACAATCGCGCAATGCCGCCGCGAGGTTCGGCGGCAACGCGGTCATCGAACGATGCCCGGTGGAGTTGAAATCACAGGTTGATATCTGGGGCGATGTCGGTCCTTCGATTGAGATAATGAGAATGATGAAGACTCAATTCGACCCTGCGGGTGTATTGAATCCCGGCCGTTTCGTGGGCGGCATCTGATCGGTGTGATCGAAAACACGTCCACTGCGGGACGCATATCTGGATTCACCGGACCCGACGCCCCGACCGACGAAGACCTCTACACGTGCGTTCACTGCGGCCTCTGCCTGAATGCCTGTCCCACCTATCTGGAGACCGGGCTCGAAGCCGAATCGCCACGGGGTCGCATCGCGCTCATGCGCGCGGTCAGGGAAGGTCGCACCGCCATCACGCCATCTGTGCTGGGGCACTGGGAGCTTTGCATCCAGTGCCGCGCCTGTGAGGCGGTCTGTCCGTCGAATGTCCCGTACGGACGACTGATGGAGGCAACGCGCACCGAGATGGTCCGGCAGGGCAAGCGGACGCCCAGGGAGCGGGCCGCGCGGAGCATCGGTTACCGATGGCTGCTACCGGACCAACGGAGGCTCCGCGCCGTCGCGACTGGCCTGAAGCTGTATCAGAGATCCGGGTTGCGGGCGGCCGTCCGCGCGTCACGAGTCCTAAAGCTGATGCCGGGTGGTCTCTACCAGCTCGAACGTGCCGCGCCAAGCGTCAACGGCAAGTTCTTCAAACCCCGCGGTCAGACCTTCGCCGCGCGGGGAACCCGCAGGGGCCGCGTCGCCCTGCTTTCCGGATGCGTGATGCCGCTGGTTGACGGCAAGACGATGGAGGCCGCGGTCAGGGTGCTCACCCGCAACGGGGTCGAGGTCGCTGTGCCCGCAGATCAGGGCTGCTGCGCCGCGCTCAACACGCACGCGGGTGAACGTGACCGTGCGAGGGACATGGCGAAGCGCAATATCGACAGCTTCCTGGCGGCGAACGTCGACGCCGTTGTCGTTGCCTCCGCGGGCTGCGGTTCGACGATGAAGGAATACGGGGGGCTGCTGAAGGCCGATCCGGCCTATGCAAAGAAGGCCGAGAAGGTCGGCAGGCTCACGAAGGATATCCACGAGTTCCTCGTCGAGCTGCCCTTCGATCCGCCGAAGGCCGAACTCAAGCTTAAGGTCACCTATCAGGACGCGTGCCATCTGGCGCAAGCGCAACGGATTACGAAGGCGCCGAGGGAGATACTGCGGGCGATACCGGGCCTCGAAGTCATCGAGATGGCGGAGTCGACGATCTGCTGCGGGGCAGGCGGCACATACTTCCTCACCGAGCCAGCAATGTCTGCCAGGCTCGGGAAGCGAAAGGCCGGCAACATCTCGGAGACGGGCGCAGCTATCGTCACAACCGCGAACCCGGGCTGCGCGATTCAGATGAAGAACGCGTTGCGGCAGATGGGATCAGGCGTGCAGGTTAAGTACGTCGTCGATCTCCTCGACGAGGCTTACTCGAAGGAACGCTCCGGGTAGCGCTCCCCTCTCCCGCCGGGAGAGGG
>JACQUF010000473.1 GCA_016210435.1 Chloroflexota bacterium | reverse complement strand
GTCGAGGGCTTTCACTTCGAGATCCGGAAACACCTCGTCGACTACGACGACGTCGTCAACACGCATCGCTCGGTCATCTACAAGCTGCGGGACAAGATCCTAGCCCAGGAAGACCTGCGGTCGACGATCGAGGAGATGATCGAAAAAGAGTTGAAACGGATCGCGGACTCCCGGCTCCAGGGGCAGCCCGAGGACTGGGACATCGACGGCCTGTTCAAGGAATTGCAGACCGTTTACCCGCAGCCGAAGGAGTTGTCCAGCGCCGACGCGGTACGCGACTTGGATGGGGAAGAAGTCAACGGAATCCTTCTCGAGCACGCCAAGAAGACGTACGCGGAGCGAATCCAGCAGTTCGGCGAGATCTGGAAGCAGATCGAACGCATCGTGATGCTGCGGACGATCGACCAGCACTGGGTCGAGCACCTGACCGCCATGGACAACATGCGGACGGGGATCGGCCTGGAGGCGGTCGGCCAGCGGGATCCCCTCGTCCAGTACAAGCAGACCGCCTATGGCATGTTCGGCGAACTGATGGAGAACATCGAGCACGACGTAGCGCACACGATCTTCCGCGTGGCGCCGGTGCAGCAGCCGGTCGAGGCGCAGCCTACGCCGAAGGCCACTGCAACCCGCGGTGCAGAAGCCCGGCCCGGAGATGGCGCCGCGCCAAAACCTGCGCAGCCCGCCGGACCGCGCGGACCCGCGGTCAGTTCAGTCCTGCGGCAGAAGTCCGTGATGTCCGCGGTTACCGGCAGCCACGGCGCGGATGCCGTGTTCAGCCGCAAGATCGGGCGCAATGAATTCTGCCCGTGCGGCAGCGGGAAGAAGTACAAGCGCTGCCACGGCGCAAACGCGTAAGCAAATCCCGCCTGTCGTCCTGAATCCGCCTCAGGCGGACTCAGAATTCGTCGTGCCGGCCGTGTCGCTTCGTCAGGCTCAGCGCGGCCTGAGCCGGTCCCTTCGGCAGGCTCAGGGTGAACTCCGGGCCTGGCTGGCGCCCATAACGATGAACATGCCCTGCGTCAGGTCTTTGCTTCGACTGGCTCAGGCGCCGCCCTGAGGCTCTCGAAGGGACAAGCCGGCTCAGACCGCGACTTCGGGCATTTGCTGCTTAAATGCGGCGTTTTCATGCTTTGGGGCGCCGAGCCATCGGCATGACGTTTTCGAAGCAACGACATCGTCACGTACGCCCGGAGGTGGCTTGTCTCCCTGCTAAGCTTCGCGACGTATGAACAATCGCGAAATCGCGCGGGTTTTTGCCGATATCGCCCGGCTGCTGCAGCTCAAGAACGATTCGATCTTCAAAATCCGGGCTTACGAGCGCGCGGCAGACACGATCGAACGCCTCACGAGCGATATCAGCAAGATCGCGGGAGAAACCAAGGCCCTGCGAGAAATCCCCGGGATCGGTGAAGCGATTGCGACCAAGATCGGCGAGCTGGTCAGCACGGGCAAGCTGGAGTTTTTCGAGAAGCTGAAAGCCGAGTTTCCGCCCGGGCTGCTCGTGGTCATGGACGTTCCCGGAATAGGGCCGAAAACCGCGCTGAAAGCCGTCTCGGAGCTGGGGATCGAGACCGTCGATGACCTCCAGAAGGCAATCGAGTCCGGCGAATTCGCAAAGCTCCCCAGGGTCGGCGAGAAGACTGCTGCAAATATCCTCCGGCGCCTGAAGGCGCGGGGCCAGAAGGGCGGAAGGGCGCCGCTCGGCATGGCCCTTCCAGCCGCGGAGAAGGTGATCGAAGCTCTACAGACCGCATGCCCGGGCGTCCGCAACCTCACGTACGCGGGCAGCCTGCGCCGGTGGCGTGAAACCATCGGCGATATCGACCTCCTGTGTACCGCGGACGACCCGGTGGAAGTGACCAGGGCCTTCGGGACTCTATCCATGGTCAGAGACATCATCGGGCAGGGCGACACGAAGGCCAGCGTCGTCGTCGATAGCGGGTTTCAGGTCGACCTGCGCGTGACCGAGGATGAACATTTCGGCGCCCTGCTCGTGTATCTCACGGGAAGCCAGCAGCATGGCATCCAGCTCCGTACACGGGCTCAGCAGATGGGCCTGTCGCTCAACGAATACGGGATCACGAACACCGAAACCGGCAAGCCTGAGACGCTCCCGACGGAAGAAGACGTCTATCGGCGTCTGGGACTGCCATGGATAGCTCCCGAGCTCAGGGAGGCACAAGGGGAGATCGAGGCGGCAGAAGCCGGGGAGTTGCCAGACCTGATCAGGCTTGAGGAC
>JACQUF010000471.1 GCA_016210435.1 Chloroflexota bacterium | reverse complement strand
TTCCAGATGCAGCACTCGATGGGAGGCGCCACCGTCGGGAACATGGGCTATGCGATCGTCGATGGATCCGGCACGGTCCGGACGGCTGTCGTCGATCCCCTGTTCGGCCGGAACGCAGACGAAATCCTACGGGTACTTCGAGGAATCTAAGGTGGATTGCGAAGGCCAACCTCTTGTCCTCGTCTAACCGGCGCGGTTGCAATGGCGGTCCTTTTAGCCGCATGCGGAGGCGCGGCTGCCGAGCCGACCGCCTTCCCCGCGCTGACGGCGACGCAGACGGTGGAATCGCCGGCCGCCGAGCGGGGTGCGCGCCTCTATGCTGAGAACTGCTCAACTTGCCACGGGGATCGCGACGGCAAGGGTGGAATCCCCGAGGCGCCGCGGCACAACGACACGGGCCACACCTGGCACCACCCGGACGCGCAGTTACGTGACTGGGTACTGAACGGAAAGATCGGCTTCAGCCAAATGCCTCCGCAAAAGGACAAGTTGAGCGCCGCGCAAGTGGACCTGATCCTCGCGTTCCTCAAGACCTGGTGGACGCCTGAACAGCGAGCGTTTCAGGAAGACGTTTCGAAGCGGTACCAGGAATCGCTGGATCGGCTGAAGAAATGATCGTCTGGCGTCATTTACGACCGATCTTCGCACTTTTGTACCTGTGGGCGCTCTTGCTGGTGGTTGCCGGTTGCACCGGCGCTGAGGGAAGCGCGCCGCGGTACGCCTTTACTCCGGTGGCCGATGAGCCGGAAGGCCGCGGGGTCGCTCCCGATTTTCAGATCTCGGTTTACCAGGGTGACGACGCGCTGGGCGGGCGTGACGTGAAGTTCTCCAAGCTGCTGGGCAAACAGCCGATCGTCCTCAACTTCTGGGCAGGGTTATGCCCGCCCTGCCGTGCGGAGATGCCGGATCTCCAGGCCATGTACAACCAGAACCAAGACCCCCTGCTTCTATTCGGGCTCGATGTCGGTCCTTTCGTCGGGTTGGGATCTCGCGAGGACGGCAGGCGGCTCCTCCAAGAGCTCAAGGTCACCTTCCCTACAGGCACCACCTTCGATGCGCAGGTCGTCCGTAACTACAAGCTCGTGGGTATGCCGACCACCTATTTCATCAAACCCGACGGGACCATCCACCGGCAGTGGACTGGCCTGCTGAACAAGAAGAAGCTCGACGAGCTCGTCAACGAGCTTCTCACGGCCTCGAAGGGGTAGAGGGTGAGGGCCACGCAACTCGCCGAGGTCAGAGGACAGAGGTCGAGACGTCGCTTCGGCTCCGCATTCGCCTTGCTGATGTCATTCGCCGTTCCGGCGGTCCTGGTTGTCGCATTCCTGTTCCTGCTCATCAGCGTTCGCGACGGCGCCGAGGCCGGGATCGCAAGCCTCACACGGCTGTTGCCGGTTGGGTACGCGTTCGCGGCGGGAATGGTCGCGAGCGTCAACCCTTGCGGCTTCTTCATGCTGCCTTCATTCGTCTCGTACCAGCTTGGCGCGGAGGAGGGGGTAACGGCGCGGCACGGCATGATCCCGCGGCTCGGCGGAGCGTTGCTGCTCGGCGCCGTCGCCACGCTGGGATTCGTGGTGGTCTTCGCGGCCATTGGCGCAGTGATCGGCGCCGGGGGGACCTGGCTGGTAACGGTCTTTCCCTACGCAGGCCTTTCGATCGGCATCGCCATGATCGGGCTTGGCATGTGGATGCTTGTCACCAGGCGTTCGATCGGGATCATGGCCGCGAGCCAGGCTACGGTGGCACCCGGCCGGGGACTACGGAACGTCTTCCTCTTCGGGGTCGGATATGCGGCGGGTTCGCTCAGCTGCACGCTGCCGATATTTCTCGTCGTGGTAGGCACGACCTTCGCGACCGGCGGGCTCGCGGCTTCGTTCGCGAATTTCATCGGTTACGCGCTCGGGATGGGGACCATCTTGGTCGCGGTGACCCTTGGGACCGTCTTGTTCCGGGGCGGCGTCGCTAAAGCGCTGCGGGGCGCGCTCCCGCACGTTCACCGTGCGAGCGCGCTTTTCCTGCTTGGCGCCGGGGCGTACTTGATGTGGTACTGGCTCGTCTATGCGCGGTTCCTGTTCTGACTGGGCGCGGCGCGCCGGATGGGACCTATCTCCCGCCGCCGCACGACAGCTCTGGCCACACGTGGCACCACTCGGACCAGCCGCTGCTCAGGATCATCAAGGAGGGCGGTCAGGCCGTGTACGGCGCGCAGGAATTCAAGAGCCAGATGCGTGCGTTCGGCGACCGGCTCACGGACGGAGATATCGAGGCGATCATCGCCTATTTCAAGACGCTCTGGGGGCCGAAGGAGCGCGAGTTCCAGGCTTCGGTCACCGTGCAGGACCGTGAGGGCTAAATGAGCACGAGGGTCGACAGGCTCAAAGACAGGAGGCTGCTCGTCGGGCTGGCAATTGGGCTGCCTTCGGTCGCCCTGTTCGGTCTACTGATCGCAGCCATGGTCCGCTCAGGCGCGCGGCCAGGCGGTCTGATCGTCATCTCGCGTCTCGGGGAAGTTCGCGTGGAACGCGCGCCAGCCCGGCCCCTCTCTCTTGTTCTCTTCACCGGCGAAACACTCGACCTCGAACAGCTGCGAGGCAAATACGTCATGCTCGATTTCTGGGCATCGTGGTGCCCGCCGTGCCGCCAGGAGGCCCCGGTGCTGGCCCGAACGTATGAGAGATACAAGGGTCGCGCGATCGAGTTTGTCGGTGTCTCGATCTGGGATTCCGACTCAGGCGCCAGGCAGTACCTTCGCCAGTTCGGGATTACCTACCCGAACGGTCCCGACCCGAAGGGCCGGATCGCCATCGACTACGGTGTGACCGGGATCCCGGAAAAGTACTTCAT
This sequence comes from Chloroflexota bacterium, assembly GCA_016210435.1. Lineage (GTDB taxonomy): Bacteria > Chloroflexota > Dehalococcoidia > Lucifugimonadales > Lucifugimonadaceae > VGZT01. The sequence continues at coordinate 1,436 of JACQUF010000471.1, read as the reverse complement.
CGACCCACATGGGGTCGTCCTCAAGAAATTCATCGGTCCGATGAACGAGCAGCGTCTCGAGCAGGTGCTCGATGAGCTCCTGCGAGGATCCGCTGGCCGCGCCTTTGCCGACGATGGGCCACGTGGATAGCGCGAGGTCACGAGATCGTGGTGAACCGACGGATGTCCCCTGAAGGTATCCAGAGATGGAAGCCGACATTTCGAACCCAAGGCTGAATACGCGCCGAGGGCTGCTGAAGCTCGCACTTATCGGCATTTCCGTTTTGTTGGCCGCAGCCGTCGTCGCGGTTGTGTCGATACGACTTCTATCTTCCTCAGACGAGGCGAATGAGCTGCCAATTTACTGGGAACTGCCTGCGTTCTCATTCACCGACCAGTTGGGCCGGCCGGTCTCTTCGGAAGGTCTCCGAGGCAAAGTGATCCTCGCGAACTTCGTCTTCACCAACTGCACCGCCTTTTGCCCAACAGTGCTGACTCCCCATATGAGCGAGCTGCAGGAGCGGTTGCGCGGTGAAGGTCTTTTGGGCCCGGATGTGATGCTGCTTTCCTTCAGCGTCGACCCGGAACAAGACACCCCAGAGGTACTGCGGGCCTATGCCGAAAAATACGGGGCTGATCCTGAGGTGTGGCGCTTCCTGACCGGTAGCGTTGATGAGATGGAAAGAGTGGTCACAACCGACCTCAAGCTCGGTTTCCAAAAGATCGAGCAACCCGTTGAACATACGCACCCAGACGGCTCCGCGCATACCCACAAATATGACGTCACTCACACGAACAGATTCACGCTGGTGGACGGGCAGGGGCAGGTGCGGGCGCTCTACGACGGTGTCTATGACTGGAATCTGGACAAAGTCCTGAGTGATGTTCGCCAACTGGCGGAACAACGAAGCTAAATGAAACAGCGACGTATGGTGTACCCGCTCGTGGTCGTCGCGCTCAGCGTCGTTCTCGCGCTGACCACGGCGTGCGGCTCCGGGGACGGTTCGCAGCGCAACGTCAACTCCGTGCCCAATGCCACGACTCCGAGCTCGGATTCTCCGCCCACGGTTACCGCATCGCCTCCCACTTCACGCGTTCAGGCTGCAGAGGCTCGGAAGGCGCCGGAGTTTGTGGGTCTCACCAACTGGCTCAATTCGGAGCCGCTGACTATCGCCGGGCTCAACGCGCAACGGCGTGTGGTCCTGATCGACGTCTGGACCTACACCTGCGTCAACTGCATCCGCACTTTCCCGTATCTGAAGATATGGCACGAGCGCTACAAGGACCACGGGCTCACAATTATCGGCGTCCACTCCCCCGAGTTCGAATTCGAGAAGGCGCCGGCCAACGTGAAAGCGGCGGTCGAACGCCACGGCCTGATGTACCCGGTCGCGCAGGACGACGACCGGAAGACGTGGGACGCGTACGACAACAACTACTGGCCATCGAAGTACCTG
>JACQUF010000463.1 GCA_016210435.1 Chloroflexota bacterium | reverse complement strand
TTCTGAAACCGCCTTCACGACGGCGGGATGCGAGTGCCCGAGGATCAACGTCGTCATGTTGTTGATCAGGTCAACGCGTGCGTGGCCGTCGATGTCATGAAGCCGGGACCCTTCGCCGCGCACGACATACGTTGGGAACGGCGCCCACCAGATGCTATTCCTGGAATCGCCTCCCGGCAGCGATGACTCCGCGCGTTCCTGCATCGCCTTCGATTTCGGGTTTTCCGCGACGTACCTCTGCAGCTCGCGATCAAGGGCCTCTTGGATGTTCGTTGTCATTGGTTCGGCTCCCACGAGACAGGTGGGTATTGGTCGTTCAAACGGTTGTGAATCCGGGCAATCATACCCAATGGCCCTACGCGCGGTAGAACCGGGACCGCGCGGACCCGAATATGACTGCCTGGACCGCACGCAGGGCCGCAGGGATCTTTCCTGGGATTGGAGGCCGGGCGATGACCCCGGCCGGATGGAACGACCGGAGATCGGCGATCTCCTCCGTACGGCCGCTTGCGCCAGGCCTGGCCAGTGTCGCCCCTGCCCCGGTATCGCCGGGATCTCCGACGAGGATTACTCCTCCGGACTCGGCGAGCCGGGCGACGCCCGTCCAAACGACGTCTCGCGCAGGTTCCGTGGCGAGTTCCAGCTTCCAGGAATCGAAGGTTCCTCGGTAAAGGACTCCGAACCTCTGTTCCACGTGACCAGCGCCGCTGCGAAATCCGCACGCCCAGAATGTCCGCCCATCGGGATCGATGCATGCTGCAATGAGATCGCCGCGCTCTTCGCGATGCACTCGCGCCAGGCCTTCTTTGCCCCGATCGTACACGTACAGGCCGCCATTCGCGCATATGAGCGCGCGGTCGCCTGCCGGAAGCCATTCGATCGCTCGAAGGTGGGAATCTGCAAAGCCAGCGCGCCTTGGCACGCCCGTCCGTTCGATCTCCAGCAATAACCCATCGTTGCCCGCGATCAGTGCGACATCGCCGGTCGGCGACCACGCGACCCGTCTTAGCGAGACCGGCGAATAGAAGGCCTCGCGAAAAAGCCTGCCGTCGCGAAAGCGCAGGAGGGCTCCGCCGTTGCCCACGATCGTCGCCTGCGTGCAGTCAGGCGACCACGCGCAGCCGCGGAGGTTTTCGAAGCCGCCTCCCGGGAGCCAAGCGGCTTCGTTACCATCCCAGATGCCGACCGTGCCCTGATTGCCTGCGAGCATGATTGCCGCGCCGTCGGGCCGCCACGCTGCGTGTCGCAAGTCGTTTGGATGGCGGAGATCGTGGCTTCTGACCCCTTCCGCGCGCAGCGTCAGGAGCTGTGCCATCAGGTCTGAGGAGCGGCGGGCTCACGCGCCGCCGGGCTCAGCAATGAAACCGCCCGCATGATCTCCGGCAGGGCCGCAGCGGCGGTACTTCGCACAACGACATCGCAGACATTGGTCAGCGGGGTCGCGTTCGGATTGACTTCGATGAGCCTGGCGCCGTTGGCCCGCGCGATCCTCGGAAGTCCGGCGGCCGGACGAACGGTCGACGACGTGCCAACGACGAGTACGCAGTCGGCCCGATCGGTTTCAGCGCGTGCCGTTTCGAGGACGTCTCTGGGGACCGGTTCTCCGAACAGGACGGAGTCGTATTTGACGAGCCCGCCGCAAAGGGCGCAGGGGTCCGGCGCTCGCGTCAGGAACAGCCCTTCTCGCGGCGTCCGGTTTCCGCATCCAAGACAGCGCATCCGGTAGCGGCTGCCGTGAACTTCGATCACTGCCTCGCTGCCTGCGCTCTGATGCAATCCATCGATGTTTTGTGTGACCACGGACCGGACGAGCCCCGACTTTTCGAGGTGCGCGAGGGCCAGATGGCCAGGGTTGGGCTTCGCCCTGGACACGGCCATCCGGAGTTCAACGATGTACGGGTCGGTCGACCGTTCGATCTCCCTCTTCCAGTACGCCGCGGGATCCGCCAGCAAGTTCTGGTACTGGGACGGATCAGGGCCGCCAAGCCGGGCCCAGAGCCCGGCTTCCCCGCGAAAGGTCGGTATGCCGCTTTCGACCGACATGCCGGCGCCTGTCATCGCGATCACGTACTTGCTGACGATCAGGAGCGCGGCTGCCCGTGAGAACTGGCCGTCCGTCCCCGCCGGACCGTCCGGGCTCAAATGCGCGCCTCCGGTGCCGGGGCACATGAAACACGCTCGACGGCGGCGGATTTGATCGCGAGGCAGGCGGAGCGCGCCAGGAACCGGTCATCGACCAGGCCGAAATCAGTCGTGCTGAGCAAAGCCTGGTCGAAGCGTAGCGCCGCTTCAAGAACCCTGATTCGCCGGCTTTCATCCAGCTCGGAAAGCACGTCGTCCAGCGCAAGCACCGGTTTTCGAGACGTGCCATCCTCGACAAATCCAGCTTCTGCGAGGCGCAGCGCCAGGGCGATCGTGCGGGCCTGTCCGCGTGATGCGAACGTGCCTGCCGGATGGCCGGCGATCGTCAACTGCATTTCATCACGGTGGGGCCCAACCACGGTCTGAGATTGCGCAAGTTCCCGGTCTCGGAGGGACTCGGCGCCCCTCGCGATCATGCCCGCAAGCTCTCTTGTCCCGACGCCCGGCGCCGGCACGTTTTCAGCACCCAGTTTGGGCAGATATTCGATCCCGAGTTGTTGCCCAACGCCAGCCAGTTCCTGGTGAGCAGGCACCACAAACGTCGACAGGCGCTCGATTGCCCGGCGCCGCCTGTCGACGATTGCCGCCCCTTCCGTAGCGAGACGCTCGTTCCAGAACGCGAGTTCATCCTCGCCGGCCCTGCGCTCGCGGACCAGCCGCAGAAGGTGATTGCGCTGAATGACGACGCGGTTGTAGCGCTGCAATGTCCTCAGGTAAGCGTTGTCAGTCTGCGAAATCAGGATGTCCAGGTATTTCCTGCGTTCGGCGGGTGGTCCGCTCACGAGCTCGATGTCTTCCGCGGCAAATGCAACGACATTCATCGTGCCCACGAATTCGCTTGCAGTGCGCGGGATGCCGTCGACCCGCAGCGACTTCTGGAGCGCCGGCGAATCGTTCGCCTTTTGCGCATCGTCACCGGTACCAGAGCCTCTGACCTCGAAATCGATCTGCACCTGTATGGTCGATTCGGCCTGGCGGGCGTAACCGAGGATCTGGGCGTGGCCCCCGGCCGCGGCGGTGTCCCAGTTGACCAGCGCGCGATCAGTCACGACCCGCGGGGACTTGGCGATCGATAGCAGGAATACGGCCTCGAGGAGGTTGGATTTCCCCTGTCCATTGGCGCCCTGGATAACGGTGAGGCCCGGCTGAAGCTCGATCGTCACGTTCCGGAAGTTACGGAAGTTGAGGAGTGTCAGCTTCGCAAGATGAATTTGGGCGCTCCTATGGTCGAGATTCTAGCAGCGTATCCAGGGCAAACCCGCGGCCTGCCTCCGCGTCGTATATCAGTAGGGTGGACTGGCGATCTCCGGCGAGCGCCGGCCACCAATCCTCGAGTGGGCGTCCAGGCAGAGCGGCACACTTCCCCCCGACGCGATGCCTGGGCGCCGCTTATTCTTAGTTCGTTCTCCCATTCATATGTCATGCTGAGACGACTTCAGCTGTCATCCGGAGAAGCCGCGCCGTGGACTTGAAGAAATGGATCCGCGACATCCCCGACTATCCAAAGCCGGGAATACTGTTCCGGGACCTTACTCCGCTGATGGGTCACCCGCCCGCGTTCCGGCACGTCGTCGACTCGCTTGTCGACCAGTTCCGCGGACAGGCCCTGGACGCGGTGGCCGTGATCGATGCCCGCGGTTTCCTTTTCGGCGGGCCTGTCGCTTACAGGCTGTCCCTCCCGCTTGTGCCTCTGCGGAAAGCCAACAAGCTGCCGCCGGAGGTCGTCAGCGTCGAATACGCGCTGGAATACGGGAAAGCAAAGATGGAAATGATTTCCAACGCGCTCAGGCCCGCCCAGCGCGTACTGGTGATCGATGACCTGCTGGCGACCGGCGGGACGGCCGCGGCCGCGGCCAGACTGATCGAAGGGCGAGGGGCCACCGTCGGCGCATTCGCATTCGTGGTCGAATTGACCGGGCTCAAGGGACGCGCCGTCTTGAAGGGATACGAGATCAGCAGCCTGGTCCAGTACTGAAGGACCGCGCCGTGTACGCGGTGACGCTCGACCTCTGGCGAACCCTCATCGACGAAGGGCCGGGTGATTCAACGGGCCGGCCCCGCCAGGCGGCACGAGTCTCCGGCATCCTCGATGTAATGCGGTCGGTCGGGATGGACCTCGATCGCAAGACTGTGGAGCAATCCATGGCCAGGATGCGCGAGAGCTTCGACCGCGACCATGATGCGGGGGTCGATGTCAGGTTCGAGCAACGCGTCAGCGAGCTTGCCGGCTTCATTCGCCCCGACCTGCCCGAAAGCCTGCCGAGCGGGGCCTTTGCACGACTCGTCGACGCGGTAGACGCCCCCTTCCTGACCTTTCCGCCCCTGCCTGTACCGGGCGCAGGAGACGTACTGCGGCGGCTACGGACCCTGGGCGCACGGCTTGCGCTCATCTCCAACACCGGCTTCACTTCCGCGAACACCTATCGAAAGTGGATGAAAACCCTGGGTTGGCTCGATCTGTTCGACGTGACGACCTTCTCGAATGAGGCCGCGGTGGCCAAGCCGACGCCGGAGGTCTTCCGGATGACGGTCAAGGCTATGAACATCTGGCCCTCGAACGCACTCCATGTCGGCGATAGCCTGGCGCACGATGTTGCGGGCGCTCAGCGTGCCGGCCTCCGCGCAGTCTGGATCCAACGTTCGGCGCATAGTTCAACAGATGTGGTCCCTGACTTCGTCGTCGCGTCGCTTTCTGAACTGCCCGCGACCGCCGAAACCTGGCTCCGATCGATTCGGGCACGTTGACCGCTTTGCAGGGGCGTGCTTAGACTGAATCACGTTCTCTGGTCAGAAAGGTCCGCCTGGTTGGCCGGTTAAGAAAAAGCCTGGAGCCACGTATGCCGATCTACGAATACCACTGCAAGCCGTGCAAGCGCCGATTCGAGCTCCTTCGCCCGATGGAGTTTGCCGACCGGGATGCCTCGTGTCCTACCTGCAGCAAGACTTCCAGGCGCGTGCTTTCGGTATTCGCCGCGTTTCGGAAAGACGCATCCACTGGCGAATCGAGTTCCCTTCCGGCTGCGAGCGGCGGGTGTGGCGCGGGGGATTCGTGCTGCGGTGGCGCCTGCGGCGCGTGATCGCTCCGCGTCGGCCTAACCGCTGTCTTTCTTCGTCGCGGACACCCCTGCCGCGGCAAACCTCTTCTCGAACCAGCGGACCCCGGTAAATATCACCGCGAACTCCAGCGCGGTCATCACGGCCAGGGCAATCGTGGCCTCAAAGAAGAACGCCTCCGGGAACATCAGGATGAGATAGTCCCGATAGGGATTAAGCAGCCAGTAGTCGTTGTTGAAACTGATCTCATGAAAGATCGTGAAGGCCGTATCGAAATCGATCGCTGCGGCCAGGCCGGTGACCGCAACTGCCACGATGGTCCCGAGCGCTGAATAGGACACGCCCCCCCGCAGGACTGGCCAGAACCGCGTACGCCATCCGGCAAATCCGCCGGCAATGAAGGCCAGGACGATCCCGCCTGCGATCCATTCGGCTGCAAAAACGCGGCGGACGAGCGCCTTCACATCCTTCATGTGAATCACCTCGCGCTCCTTGAGAATCCTCTCCTGCCTGCCGCCGACCTCCACTGCCAGGTCCAGATATTCGTCCCCGCTATTGAAATAGTCCCTGAACTGGCGGCCGGCGCGGTCCAATTCCTGGCGCGGGAGGCCGGTCCTCCCTTCGATGTCGTTACTCCACCAGTTGTAGTCGTAGGTCTGCTTGGAATTAACGAGCGCCCGCACGTTGCCGGAAATGAACAGGATTGGCAGGGCAAACGCGAATGCAAGGGTCGCGGCGAAAATCGCGGGCTTGGCGAACGGTCCTTTCATCACGTCCGTCTATCCTACCTTCATCGGTATCCGCGCCCCTGAATGAAGCTTTGGCCGTGCCCTGAGCGCATCGAACCGAACGGAGGAATCACATGCCGAGACCAGCCTCCGACGGCCCCCGCACGTTCGAGGAACTGCTCGGGATCGTTGAGCAACTGCGAGACTCGGAAGGGTGCCCGTGGGACCGCGTCCAGACCCACGTGTCGCTCCGCCAGCACCTGCTTGAAGAGTGCTACGAGGCGCTCGAAGCAATTGACGCAGCCGACTCTCCAGGACTCGCCGAAGAGCTCGGCGACCTCCTGGTACACATCGCGTTCCATGCGGACATAGCCCGGCGCGCGGGGGAATGGACCGCGGCGGACTTGATCGAGCAAACGTCGAAGAAACTCATCCGCAGGCATCCCCACGTGTTCTCGGAAGGCCCGAAGATGGCCACCGCCGCTGATGTACTGGAACAATGGGAGGGCCTCAAACGCGCCGAGCGTGGCGCGAAGCGGATCACCGACAGCGTGCCCGCTGCTCTTCCAGCGCTCGCGCTGGCGGCTGCGCTCCAGAAAAAATCAGAGGCGGCGGGTCTGAACTGGCGACTGACAAGAGTGCGAACGCCTGCCATCGGCAAGCCTCGCCTTCAGGAAATCAACAACGCCTCAACCGACGCCGAGAAGGAGCGGCTGGCGGGAGAGACCCTTTTTGAGGCCGTGGCGGAATTGAAAGACGCAGGAGTGGACCCGGAAACGGCCCTGCGTGCGGCGACGCTGCGATTCAGGCGCCAACTCAAGGATGTCGAGGAGCTGGCAGGAGACAGCCCGATTTCGGACCTGCCGCCCGGTGAATTGGCGCGGCTGTGGCGGAAGTCAGAGCCTGCAGGCAGCGAACCCCGTTTGTGATCAGGTGCGGGACCTAAAACGGCCGGAAGGACGGAGGCTGCCCCGGACGGATCCACTAATCGGACGACGGGAGTTTTTTCGGGGCCTGCAACTGCATGGGCTGATCGTGACACATGATCTGTCCATCGCCCGGTTTCGTACAGAGGACGTTCAGCCCGCACACCGGGCATTCGTATCGCTTTCCTAGCTCGTTGGCCATGTCGAAGATCCTTCGCCGTCCGCCTCTGCGGACTCCTCAGGATGATCCGCCTGAGGCGGATCACCTTTTCTGAACGGGCTGGCCGCAACACATGATCTTCGCATCGCCACCCTTCGTGACGATGAATTCGGACTTGCATACGGTGCACAGGAATTTTATACCCGTCGGAACGCTCGGCATCAGCTTTCCGCCTCCGTCTTGAAGTTATTCCAGGCACCCGCAAAATACAATCTGCTTCGTGGGCACTCTGTACGTAGTCGCGACGCCGATCGGAAATCTCGAAGACCTTTCTCCTCGCGCGGCTCGCATCCTTCGCGAAGTCACCGTGGTGGCATGTGAAGACACGAGAGAGACGCGAAAACTCCTGAATGCGATCGGTGCGAAAACGCCGACGCTCGCCTTCCACGAATTCAGCCCACCTGAGGTCGACCAACGAATGGTCCAACGGCTTGAACAGGGCGACGTTGCCTATGTGACGGACGTAGGGACGCCCGGAGTCAGCGACCCCGGAGTGAGGCTCGTTCGCGCCGCCGCCGAGGCTGGCCACGGCGTGGTTTCCGTCCCGGGTCCTTCCGCGTTGACCGCCGCGCTTTCGGTTTCCGGCCTCCCCGCCGATTCATTCCTGTTCCTCGGATTCCTGCCCCGGAAGCCACAGGAGCGGTCCAAACTCCTCGCAACGGCGGCGGATCTGCCGCTCACCCTGGTTGCATTCGAAGCGCCCCACCGGTTGCAGGAAGCCCTGCACGATATTCGCGAGACCCTTGGCGACCGTTCCATATCGGTCTCTCGAGAACTCAGCAAGCTCTATGAAGAAACGTTCAGAGGCAAAGTCTCGGAGGCCATCGCGCATTTCACGGCGCCACGCGGCGAATTCGTGCTCGTGATCGAGGGCGTGCTCCCTGGTGAGCGCGCCACGACCGACGATGAGATCTCGCAAGCAATCAAGAGGCTTCGGGCGACCGGCCTTTCCGGAAGGTCACTGGTCGATGCAGCCGTAGAAGCAACCGGCGCGCCCAGGAGCCGCGTCTACCGGCTCGCGCTCAGGGTCCGCGAGGAGACATGACGCTCCCCTGCGCGCGGCAGGGTCACCCTGCGGCAGGTATTCGGCGGCTGGGTCACCCTGCGGCAGGTATCCCCAGCAGGGGTTGTTTGACTTCAGATTGCGCTGTCCTCGAC
>JACQUF010000461.1 GCA_016210435.1 Chloroflexota bacterium | reverse complement strand
GGGCCTGCTATCCGCACCTGAAGGCACGAGGCGGCGGCAAGGTCATCAACATCGGGTCGATGCTGTCGATATTCGGCAACGAATACGCGAGCGTCTACGCCGCCAGCAAGGGCGGAGTGGTCCAGTACACGAAGAGCTGCGCGGTCGCTTGGGCGCGCGACAACATTCAGGTCAACGCGATCCTGCCCGGCTGGATCACTACGGACATGACCGCCGGGATGCTGCGAATGTACCCAGAGCGACACAAGATCGTCGTCGACCGGACGCCCGCGGGCCGATGGGGGATGCCCGACGAGCTCGCCGGCACGGCGGTGTTTCTTGCCAGCCACGCGTCCGATTTCGTGACCGGTGTTTCGATCCCAGTCGACGGCGGCTACGCGGTCAAGTAGCCGACAGGGAAATCGGAGCGCTATCTGGGGATCGACCTGGCGGACCTCTTCCCAGCTCGCGCCGCGGGCGGCATTCTCCCTCTCCACGCGGGGTGGAGATCGGACATCACGTTGTCCATGTTCAGTTCGTGGCCAAGGCCAGGCCTGTCCGATAGCCTCAGGTAGTTCCCCTTGAACTCGATGGGCTCCCGGAGGTAACGGTTGTAAACGGGAACGGCGATCGGGGCGTGTTCGAGGCGGTAGAAGTTTGGGACTGTCATGCACACATGGGCGCCGGCGAGGATCTGGCCGGTCCCCTGCGCGTTGTGAGGCGATATTGGCACGTAGTAAGCCTCGGCCATCGTAGCGATCTTCTTCATATCTGAGATTCCGCCCGTCTACAAGACGTCGGGCATGATGTAGTCGGCCAGCCTGTCTTTGAAGATGGGCAGGAAGTCGTATCCATTTCCTATCCGATTCGGACGCCCAGGTTCCTCTCCACCGCGGCGGCATAGACTTGCTGCGCGACGGCAACGTCTTCCAGCGCGATTCCTTGCGACTCGAACAGCGTGATGTCCTGGTCTGACCGGCGACCTCTCTTTTCGCCGGACACCACGTCCGCCAGCGAGATCACCGAGGTCCACGCCAGCTTGCCGGTCTCTGCAGCTCGCATCAGTTCGCCCGACTCGATACGCGCCTGGTCCACGTCGTCGGCGACGATTACGTCGAACTTGCTCATCGCCGCGGTATCGATTTCCTGTCCCAGCCACGTGTTGTTTCCGGCTGCGTTGACGTGGAGCCCCGCTTGCAGCAGCTCCGATTTCAACACCGGCTGAGGGGAATTCGTGATCAACGTCACGGAAGCGGCATCGGCAACCGCCTCCTCAGGGGTCGCGGCCGTGGTTACCTTCAATCCGAGCCGCTCCGACATCACCTTAGCGAACCGATCGCGCGTTTCCGCTGTGCGGCTGTAAACGACTGCAGCCCGAGCTTTCCCGGCCGCCGCAATGGCCTCTAGCTGCGACTCGGCCTGGTTTCCCGAGCCAATAATCGCCGCCACGCCGTCGCCAGGCCTCGCCAGATACCGTGTCGCCAGCCCGGTGGCCGCACCGGTCCTGATCTTGCCGAGGTATCCGGCCTCGATGATCGCCAGGAGCCCTTTCCCTTCGGCGTCGTACAGCATCACGTGAAAACGGGCGCCGTTGCGTGTGGCCGTGTAGGACTTGTGGCCGACCACGCCCTTGGTGTACCAGGCCGCACTCATCAGGTTGTATGAGCCGTTCGACAGCGGGATACGGCTTCTCGGCCGGTTGACCGCTTCACCACGACCCACGGCCTTGAATGCCTCGTCGAGGACGGTAAGCGCCGTCTTCATGTCGAGCAGGCCTCGAACGTCGTTCTCGGTCAGATAGATGGCCACAGGTTCTCCTCCTTCAACTCATCTTGAAACCGCCGTCCACGTTCAGGCTCTGGCCAGTGATGTTCTTCGCGGCGTCGGAGACGAGGAATGCGACGGCGTATGCGACATCCACTGGCTCAAGCTCACGGCCGAAGCGGTTCACCTCGAGGACCTGCTTGCGACGCGCTTCGAGGGCCTGCTGTGGCGACAGTTGGGCGCCGACGCGCCGACCGGCGATCTCCAGGCCCATCGGTGTGATCATGCGTGAAGGGCAGACGGCATTCACGTTGATGTTGAACCTGGCAACCGCGCCGGCGGTAGCCTGCGTGTGCCTGATCACAGCGGCCTTGCTTGCGCCATATGCAGAGCCGCCCAGCTGTGGCTTCGCGCCATCGGGGGCAGGGGACTTCTCGCCAGCCCAGACAGGATCACCCGGCTTACCCGCGGTGGAGGCGATGTTGACGATCTTGCCGTAGCGCCTGTCCGCCATGTGCGGCAATACGGCGTCCGTGCAGTTGACGACCCCGATCAGGTTCACGCCGAGCACATGGCGCCAGGTGGCCTCCACGTCCGCGCCTGGCGGACCGCTCACGACGCCCGCGTTGTTGACCAGGATGTCGATCTTCTCCCACCTGGCGATGATCTCGCCGACGGCGTCGGCGGCCGACTTGCGTGAAGACACATCCAGAAGTAACGCCATCGATCTGCGGCCCAGCTTCTCGATGTTGCCCGAGACCGCGCGCGCCGTGTCAAGCTGGATATCTCCCACGGCCACGTCCGCGCCTTCGCCGGCCAGGACCATGGCGATCGCTTCGCCGACGCCACGGCCACCCCCGGTCACCAGAGCCGTCTTGCCTTTCAGGTCAATCATGTCTACTCATCGCTCCGACTCATGACTTTGGTTAGAGGGCCGAAACGGCGCCCGAGAGATCGACTCCCGCTTTGGGTGTGCCAGCCTGGAACGGATGCTTCGCAATGAAGTCCTCGTTGACTTCGATCCCCAGGCCAGGCTCCTCGGAGGGAATCACGTATCCGCCCTGCCGGTTGACCCGCTTCTTGAGAAGCTCACAGTTGGGCGGCTCCTCGTCCCACATGCAGTACTCCAGAGTCGTGTGGTTCGGTATGGCCGTTACGACCTGCACCGCCGCCGCCGTCAGCAACGGGCTGATGAAGTTGTGGAGCACGACGCCCGCGTGGCAGGACTCGGCAAGGGCCGCGATCTTCTTCACGTGCGTTATTCCGCCCGCGAGCCCGACGTCCGGCCGGGCGTAGTGGATCGCGTCCCTTGCGAGGAGGTCGCGGAACTCATGGATCGTGTGATGACGCTCACCGATCGCGATCGGCAATCTGACCTTGCGTTCGACCTGGGCGTGAGCCTCCATGCTGTTTGGCTGGATCGAGTCCTCATAGAAGAGGGGGCGGAACTTCACCAGCTCCACGGCGAGCATGATGGCGTCTCCGGGCACCAGCATCCGGTGGATCTCCACCCCGATGTCGATTTCCCATCCGACGGTCTCTCGTACTGCCGCCATTCGCTTGACGCTCTGGTCGAACAGCTCCGACCGGCTCAGCAGCTGATGCCCGGCTGGAAGGGGGTCGACCTTCAGGGCCGTGAACCCTTCCTTCTTGGCGAACGTTGCGCGTTCCACGAGCCGGTCGATTGAGTCGTTGGAGGAAGCCGCCATCAGGTAGTGAAGCCGGACCTTGTCACGCTGGCGGCCGCCGAGCAGGTTGAACGCGGGCACCTGGTGGTGCTTGCCGGCCAGGTCCCACAGCGCGATGTCCACAGCGCTGATGGCCCCCATCTGGTCGGCACTCCGGAAGGGCGAACTCCTGAACAGCTGGTACCAGTGCCTCTCGATCTGGAGCGGGTCCTTGCCGGCAAGGTACTTTGCGAACCGCTTCAGAACCGCATCGCAGGCTTCTGGATAGCTGAAGTAGGCCGACTGCCCCCAGCCGACGAGCCCCGAATCCGCCGTGATCTTGACCAGCGAGTACGTGTGCGCAAGGAACGTCTCGACCTTCTCAATCCGCATTGGCTGCTCCAGACATGCCCTTCTCCTCAATACGCCCGACCGTGCCAGGCCGCGCCTGCGCAATCACCGGAGCTCGATCCGCCTGCAGAGCAAGCCCTCGGGGGAAGAGCCCGGCGCCATGTCCTTGATCGCCTGGCCCGGCACCGTCGGTTTCCGACTGCAGTAGTACACGGCCGCCAGGTCTCCGTCCCCGGTCTGTACCACCACCGGGTACCCCATGTCAGGCTTGTCGTCCCACTGGTCGATCGCGAAGGCGTTTTCCAGGTCCCAGGTCGATCCTGAGTCGTGCGAAAGGACGCCGCGGACCGACCACGGCTCCCGCCGGTGCCCGTAGGAGCACAGCAGGGCGCCGTTACGAAGCTTCAGCAGCTGTGGAGGAAATCCCCAGACCGATAGCTGCCTGGGTTCAGACCACGTGCGGCCACCGTCGCCAGATCGAGAGTCGAAGAGGAACCCGCCGGGCCCGCCGAATACCGCAAGCAGGTTTCCCGGAGACAGCTCGACGATGCTCCTCATGCTGAGCGGAGTGGTCGTAACCTCTTTGCCGCGGGCCAGTTGCCAGGGCATCCACGCGAACTTGCCGGTGACCGGCGAGGCGGCAGGACCCGCCCCGATGCGTTGCCATGACTCACCCCTGTCCCCGGAAGAGTAGAAATGCAGTTGCACGGCGCCGCGATCCAGCTCATAGCCGAAGCAAACAATGGAGCCGTCGGACAGCGCCACCGGGCTTGCATGAAGCGACCCACCGTGTGGCATGCGGTGCGAGACCTGCTCCCATGTCCGCCCGCCGTCGAACGATCGGACGAGCCAGTCGCCCAGCGCCTCGTCCAGCAGTCGCTGCGGCACCCGGGCCGCCCTCGGCCCCCAATCGGGGACCTCGCCGGCGTGGTCCATCCAGAAGTTGACGGTAAGGAAGGAGCAGACCAGCGTCCCATCGCTCAGGGCGACAACCGAGGGATGCCGATCGTCCATCTCGGAATTGAAGATTTCCTGCGGCAATGCCCACGTGGCGCCCTTGTCGCTCGATCGCGACATGACAATTCGCCCGTACGGGCAGATGTGGTTCTTGCGCTCGGAGACGACCGCGATCAGGTCGCCGTTGCGGCAGGAGGCGAGTCCCGGCCAGCCATACATCTGGTCCGGCCGCGCGGCCACGACGC
>JACQUF010000477.1 GCA_016210435.1 Chloroflexota bacterium | reverse complement strand
GCATGGAGGTCGCGCGAGGCGATCTTACCCGCCACGACGACGTGCGGAGCTCCATCGCAGACGTCGATGCTGTCGTGCACCTCGCGGCAATTCTACCTCCCGCGGCCGAGCGCAACCCGGCGCTCACACGGCGGGTGAATGTGGACGGCACCAGGGCGCTGACCGATGCCGTCGAGGCACGCGCCCCTCACACTCGTTTCGTGTTCAGCTCCTCGGTGAGTGTGTACGGTGATACAAGCGCAGAGGAACACCGTGGGCCTGGGATCGGGATCGACCATCCCCTGGCGCCCGATGACGTCTACGCGAGAAGCAAGGCGGAATCTGAGCTCGTCGTCCGAGAATCCCGGACGGACTGGGTCGTACTGCGGATTTCAGGGGTGGCCGTCCCGGTCTTCCAGGAGCCGCCCGCGGCCTGGCCGTTCCTGGCGGATCAGCGGATCCAGTTCGTGCACCGCGACGATGCCGTGGCGGCGATTAGCGCGGCGGTCAGCGTGAAATCGGCCCGGCACCAGATATTCAACGTTGCGGGCGGACCGACCTGGCGCATGAAGGGGCGGGACTATGTCGGAGACTACCTTCGGATCGTCGGATTGGAGCAGGCCGATGCCGCGTACCAATCGGCGCCGGGCCATTTCGATTGGTATGACACCGGGCCGTCGCAGCTGACGCTCGGCTACCAGTGCACGCCCTACGAGACCTATCTGGCGCAGATCGGCGCCGAGGTCCAGCGCCTCATGAACGCGTAGCGCGTGCTGCGGCTTCGGACGGCCGGAGCTGAGTCGCATTCGACGCCCAGGCGTAATCTCACCGCCCATCGCCTGCTCAGGTGGCATGTAGGCCACCGTCCCCGACCGTGAAACCTTCCCGGATGAGGCGTGACTGGTCGAGCGGGCGTTCAGTTCGTTCCGTCTCTTACCGTGCAACTGCGAGCCGCGCGCCTTGCCGCTCCGGCGGCGCGTGGCCTCCCCCGCGTCGGGAGCAAGGGCCGCTGAAGCTCAACTGCTACTAGTTTGAGTGTCCACAGAGCAGTGCAAAAGCTTGCTCCGGCAGGTTCGGGTTGCCACAGGGTTCGTGGTTCGGCCCGCCAGGGTGGGCGAGAGCCGTCCCGGCACCCGACGCGGCAAGAAGCCCGGCTAGAAGTATCGCGATCAGCAGCCTTTTCATCACTTGCCTCCTGTCCCGTTTCGCTAGCATTCACCGTTCAAGCCGTTTGCGGTTTCAGGCTTTTGCCCTACGCTCCCGTCACAAGATGAGAGTCCTGCGGGGCGGACTCGCCGGGATCCTTTTCCGGACTCACGTTCGGGTCGTAGGTGTGGCTGTGGGTCACGCTGTCGACACGGACGGTATAGGTCTCGCCGACGATGGCGCCCTGGAGAGTCCACGTGACCTGGCCAGTCGAATCGGTCGTGCCCGAGATGTTCCACTGCCGGCCAGGCCGGAACAGCAGTCCGGATACCGTGGCGCCCGCGACCGGCGTCGACGTCAACTGGCCCTGGCTATTAACCTCCCGAATGATCACCCAGAACCGGAGGTCCGTCCACGGCCCACGAGGGACTTCTTGGAAGTCGATGACCGCCACGGTCATCTTAGTGGCCGCGGCCGGGTTGACGGTGATCGAGACCGTCGCGAGGTTGGAGTCGGCCAGACCGTCGTTCGCCTTGTAGCTGAAGCTGTCGGTCCCGGCAAAGCCGGCGTTCGGCGTGTAGGTGAAGGCGCCGTCCGGGTTGAGCGTCAAGCTTCCATTGGTCGGATTGGCCACGAGGACGGCGGCCAGGGCGCTGCCCTCAACATCAGAGTCATTCGCCAAAACACCTGGGGCGGCGACGTTCAGGGTCGTGTCCTGCGTTGTCGAGTAGGCGTCGTTGTTAGCCACCGGGGCGTCGTTGATCGGGTTGACCGCGATCGAGACGGTGGCGATGTTGGACAGGGCTGATCCGTCGCTGGCCCGGTACGCGAACGAGTCGGCGCCATTGAAGTTGGCGTTCGGCGTGTAGGTGAAGGAGCCGTCCGGGTTGAGGGTCAAGACGCCGTTCGCCGGCCCGCTCACCAGGACCGCGGTCTAGGCGCTCGTTTCAACGTCCGAGTCGTTGGCCAGGACGCCCGGAGCGCCGACCGTGAGCGCGGTGTCCTCGCTGGTGCTGTAAGAGTCGTTCCCGGCTACCGG
>JACQUF010000478.1 GCA_016210435.1 Chloroflexota bacterium | reverse complement strand
GTATTCTGGCGCGCCACATCCTTCCGAGCGTACAGAGCATTATCATAGTTACTGCCACGTTCGAAGTTGGAAGCGTGATCCTGGCGGAATCGATCCTGAGCTTCCTTGGGGCCGGAATACCGCCGCCCACGCCGGCATGGGGCTCGATGGTGGCGGACGGCCGGGCCTATCTGGGGTCGTCATGGTGGGTGGCGGTGTTCCCGGGCATAGCCATCTTCCTAACCGTGCTCGCGTTCAATTTCATGGGCGATTGGCTCCGCGACCGCTGGGATCCGCGCCTGAGGCAGCTTTAGCACGGGCGCCCGGGCGCCGAATCACGCCACGGCTCTAACCTAAAGAGGAGGCCGGCTAAGGTGTCGGCGGTTTTAACGCGCGCTTAGCTTCTTTCGCGTCTGCCTTCGACTTGTATTTGCCCGCGAAGAGCGATTGGCCTTCCGGCACGGCCTCATCCACGGTCTGGTTGACCTCGCCGCCCGCTTCGTAAGAGCGAAGAAACTCTTCGCTTACGAAGAACATTCATATGCAGAAGCCATCGCGGGCGATATCTTCGTGATGCCGATCGCAGGGGCAGATCTTCTTGCGATCCTCCACGGGATCGCCCGATAAGGGCATTCAAGGACAGTAGCGGTACCCGTGCGCGATCTCGTTGTCCGCGAGTCCCTTCTGGACAACCTTGACCACTTCCTGGTCCGGGTAAAACTTGTAGGGCCCGCGCGCTACGTAGCGCTCGGAAAACTGGACAGCCCTCTTTAACGCTTCATCAGGCGTGAGTTCGCGCTTGGTCATCTTCTCTCGAATGGGCGGATGGCAAAACACGGTCCCGCCATCCAGACAGAAAACTGCGATCCTGGAGCTGAGTTGCCTGCAACACCCGGGGCCCCAGAGCGGGGTGCCCTACTGGACGGGCGTTGAAGAGCGTTCCCTCACCTTCTTGACCGCATCCTGAATCACCGGGACATCGAGGACCATCTCGGCTACCCCGACTTCAGCCTCATAGACTTGGGGGTCGACCCGGTTCTTCACTTCGTCTTCCGTTACATGAAAGACGGGCAGACCCAGGGCCGTCCCGGCAAGGACGCCGGCCCATGACGGATCACCTTCCGTCATGGTCACGGCATACAGTTCGGAACTTTCGGCGGTCGGCGTCCCCAGGATCACGACGAGATTTTCTTTGCCGACTTTGTCAACGGTCCGCTTGATTTCTTCCTGACCATCAAGGTCAAGTGCTCCCGCGGAGGTTCAAACAAAGCAGTGTGTGACCTGCAGGACTACCTCAGCCCCGGCCGCCTGCGCGATCTTTCCTATCGCGTCACCCTGGATGCCGTCACGTTCCCCCAGCGCTATCACTCGCTTGCCCTTCAGATCCACGCTCTGTTTCCTCCGTTGGCTTACCTGAAAACCTGACTCGCCGGGGTTAGCCCTGCGCCTCAATGATAAACGATAGGCCGTCCGCCATCTGGGTCATCCGCCCGAGAAAAAGGCTTCCCTTTGCCAGGAACATCACCCGGTGGTATTCGCCTTTCTGGAGCCCTTCGATGGCGTGCGGCATGAACGGGATTGCTGAGGCAATGTGCCCCTGGGTTGGCGAAAATCCGGGCATCCCGTGCTTTGCGGCAAATGCGGGCATGTCCCCGCGCTGTATTTCCCCCGACCTCGCCGCCAGCGCTGCGATGAGCTTGTAGTTCAATTCCGGCACGTTGCCGGATCCGGATGGCTCGGTTACCTCCGGGTTGTGCATCTCAGTCGCATATTTGTCGACGTCAGAGAATCTCAATCCGAGGCGCTTGAGCGGCGCTGCGACGAGCTCTTCCAGGATCTGTGTCTGGCCGCCACCTGCGCCAATCCGGTGCATGCCCACTGAATCCATACGCAGGACCGGGCTCCTGCCATCGTCCCTCTCGATCATCATGGCCGAGCCCGCCAGTATATCCTCGAGCACCGGCATGCCGTTGGAGATATGGCCCGGGAACTTCATGCCGAGCTTGGCGAGCGCGCAGCCGCCGACGACCAACACACGCTCGAATAGGCCGCTCGAGACCAGACCTGCTGCGATCACGATCGCGTGGTTCGGACCGCAGCAGAACGCCTTCACGTCCGCACCGGAGGCGTTCACGAGGCCGCCCGCTTCCCCGACAGCTTGAGCGAGATTGCCGCCACCGCGCTGGTATCGGTCGCCAACCGCCTCCTCGCCGCTGTTGACGATGTACGGGATCTTT
>JACQUF010000460.1 GCA_016210435.1 Chloroflexota bacterium | reverse complement strand
CCGCCGCCGACGTCGAGCACATAGGAAGTCCCAAAGCGTGCAGGTGTAGGTGTAGGCGTGCCCGCGCCGAGGATATACAGGTGAAGCATTGGCGCCTCCGAGTTGGCCCGTGATAACCGGCCCGCTAGGTCGTGCGGGCGGTATGTTACCGTTCGAGCCCTGTGGTACGGTCGGCGGCGCGCCGGCGGGCGCGGCGATGTGATATCGCTGGCAATATCATGGGCCATACTCGATGGACAACGGTCAACTGCAGATCACGGATCCGGACCCGGTCAGGGCCGTGCGCGAGTGGTTCGCCCACCTGGGACGGCTCTGCGCCGCCGTCGACTACACGATCGCCAAGCGGTTGTTCGCACCGGATGTCGTTTCCTTTGGCACGAGGGCTGAGATCGTCCACGGCATCGATCGTCTCGAAGCGGAACAGTGGCGCGGCATCTGGCCGAATATCGCCGATTTCCTGGTCGACCTTTCCACGGTCGAGGCAGGGGGCGACCACTGGCTTGCATGGGGCGTGGCGCTCTGGACGTCGACCGGTTACGACGAGGCAGGACGGCCGTTCGACCGCCCCGGCAGGGCCACGGTCGTCCTTGAGCGCCGGGATGGGGCATGGGTAGCAATTCACAGCCACTTTTCGCTGAAGCCAGGGACTCCGCCTCGTACGTACGGACTGAAAAAGGCCTAGACCTCTCCGTGCGCCTTCCGGCCGTTCGTAGCCGGCGTACTGGGCTCTCCAGCCGGCGCCAGAACGTCGCCAATGGCATCTTGCTGAAGCACGGGCGCGTCCCGGTAAAGGAAGCACGAGGCCACCTGGTCCCTGGTGATGCGGTAAAGCGGTGGCGCGCTTTCCCGGCACATGGGCATCGCAAAGGGGCATCGGTCCACGAACTTGCATGCGTCCTGCGGGGTCCCGATCTCCCCCGCGACCACCATTGGGACGTCGCCGCCCCATTTGCGTTTGGGATTGGGCTGAGGGATCGAGTGGACCAGAAGCCGGGTGTAGGGGTGTTTCGGGTCCTTGATGACCCGCTCGATGCTACCGGCTTCTGCGATCGAACCACGGTACAGGACAACGATGTTCTCGCAGACCTGGTAGGCGGTCGTCAGGTCGTGGGTTATGTACACGACCGTGATCCCAAGCTCCCTGTTCATCTTCCGGATGCTGTCCAGGATCGTGGCACGAAGCGAAGCGTCCACCATCGAGACCGGCTCGTCGGCCAAGATGACGCGCGGCTTCAACAGCAACGAGCGCGCCACCATGACTCTCTGCCGCTGGCCCCCGGAAAGCTGGTGCGGATAGCGCCCCAGGGTCTCGTCCGGCCGCAGGCCGACCATCTCCAGCGCGTCCAGAATCATGCGCCGTTCGTCCCGTTTCGACTCGGCGAGGTGGAACTTCCGGACCGGCATGGCCAGCACGTGATCGACCGGGTAGAACGGGTTGTAGACCTCGAACGGGTCCTGGAAGATCGGCTGTACCTCGCGCCGGAACTCCCGCCTCTGGTCGCGTCCCATGTTTGTGAGATCTATGCCGTTGTAGAGGATCTGTCCCTTTGTAGGGGAAATGACGCCGAGGAGCAAGCGCCACAGCGTCGTCTTGCCGCTTCCGCTCTCCCCGGCGATGGCTATGATCGTCGGGCGTTCGTCACCGATCGCCAGGGAGACATCCGCCAGCGCGGTCACCGTCGCGCGGCCGAACATACCGCTGCTGTAGACCTTGGTGACATTGCGCAACTCGAGCAGCGCGGTCATGGGGCCGACGCCTGGTAGAGGTGACAGGCGGTCATCTGGCCGGGACGGATCTCGGCGAGGACCGGAACAACCCTGGGGCAGATATCTCCCATCATGGCCGGACAGCGGGGGTGAAACACGCATCCGGAAGGCAGGTCGATGAGAGCGGGCGGTAAGCCCGGGATGCCGACCAGGTCTTTCTTCTCCTCCAGCGATGGCAGACTCTGGATGAGGAGTCGTGTGTACGGGTGCAGGGGGTCGGCTAAGATCTGCTCGTCCGGGGCAAGTTCGACCAGACGCCCAGCTTACATGTCGCCGTCACGCTCTGCGAACTGGGCCACCAGGCCCATGT
>JACQUF010000459.1 GCA_016210435.1 Chloroflexota bacterium | reverse complement strand
GGACAGCAAGACGAGGTCCCGAACATCGTGCTCAATCAGTTGATCGATGTGGTCAATCCGACGGGCGCGCTGGGCATCCCCGGGCTCTATGTGCCGTCGGACCCGGGCGGGGTCGATGCCAACGCCTCGAAGGGCGCCCTCGTGATCAGTTTCGGCCGGCTCTTCGAAAAGGGCCTTCGCCTGGGCACCGGCCAGTGCAACGTCAAGCGCTACAACGCCTACCTGCGGGATATGATCATCGCCGGCCGGGCGAAACCGAGCTTCGTGGTCTCCCACGAGGTCCCGCTTGCACAGGCGCCCGAGGCATACCGCAAATTCGACCGCCGGGAGGACGGCTATACCAAGGTCATCCTGCACCCGTAGCGCGTGCACGCTGGACCCACCTGACCTCCTCTCCCCGAACACCCTCTCCGATGTCCGCCTGAGGCGTACTCGACTCCACCATCGAGGGGGGAGGAGGTCATGTCGTGAGTCTGAATTCCTGCGCCGTTGTCACTCTGAGCGAAGCGAAGAGTCTTTTAAACCCGGGTCAGCAGACGCCGGGGGTTTTCAACCGTCATCTGGCGAATCGCTTCCTGGGTGACCCCGGCCTCCCCGAGCGCGGGAAGAAATGTCGAAGTCAGGTAGGCATAGCCGCGGCCGCCGTAGAACGCCAAGTGCGAGTCGTAGCAGACGTCGTGCGATAGCACCAGTTGGCCGGCGTAGCCGCGCTTCACGAGGCCGACCGCCAGGTTGAGCGTCATGCGGTACCGGCCCTCGTTATCGCCGGAGATATTGTCGAACGCGATCGTCGCACCCTTGTCGGCGATGGCGAGCAGGTAATCGAGGAGCGGGTAGCTGTCGGCGTGACCGATGATGACCCGGCTCAGGTCTGCACCTTCATCTTCGAAAATCCGGAGTTGCGCGAGGCCTGCCCCGCCCTTCACCGCGTGCGTGTTAATCGCAAGCCCGGTAGCGATCTGGGCGCGTGCTGCGGCCCGGTGGACGCGCTCCTCCTGTGCCGAAATCCAGGTCTTGTCCGCTCCGATCTCGCCGATGATTCCGGGTCGGATTCCAGTCTCGCCGACCCCGTTCTCTACCTCGCCGATCAGTTCGCGGGCGAGGTCGTCCACCGTCCTGCGATCGATGTTCGCCTCCGGCCGGTAATATGGCTGGCGATACCATCCGCAACCCATCACGATGTTCAGGCCGGTGCGCTCTGACATCGCCTTGAGACGGGCAGGCTGTCTTCCGATGTCGGTCAGGGTGAGATCGACCACGGACGCCCCGCCATGCCGCTTGAAGCTCATCAGCTCGTTCGTCAGCAGATCTTCGTCGTCCACGATCCCTGCCGCGTCGAAGCGGCCGCTCACCTCCCAAAGCCTAATGAAGATGTGCTCATGCATGAGGGTCAGGCCCAGGCGCTCGCCTTCGATCGGACCTTTCACGGTCATCACCTTGCCGGTTGCCTGGTCAGACATCAGGGCACCTCTCTTCTCCGAAGGCTTGCCTGGTCAGAAGCGCACATTCATATACACTTCCGCCGCGCCGTCAACCTGCACGTGCGGGGACATCGCCATGACCGCCATCGCGCCGCTTCCGAGACCGCTGTCCGAAGTGATGACCGCTACCGACAGTCTGAGCGCGGACAGCACGGGCGTCCTGCAGATAGAGCAGATGTCCGCGGCGGCCCTCATCGACACGTTCGGCTCCCCACTCTACGTCGTGTCCGAGGCCACACTGAGGGCGAACTACCGGCGGGCCTACCGTGCTTTCAGCTCGCGCTGGCAGAAGCCCGTCAACGTGCTCTACGCGATCAAAGCCAACAACAACCTGGCGATCCGGGCTGTCCTCCACCAGGAGGGCGCAGGCGGCGACTGCTTCGGCGAAGGAGAGCTCTACGCGACCTTCGCCAGCGGAGCGGATCCGGAAAAGATCGTAATGAACGGGACCAACAAGAGCCTCACGGAGCTACGCCAGGCAGTCGAACTCGGCGTCAGGATCAACATCGATTCGGAAGATGAGATCCTGACGCTTGGCGATATCGCGGCAGATATCGGACGCAAGGCTCGCGTCTCCCTGCGGCTCAAGGTGCTGCCCCCTGAACTCGAGCGGTTTACAGGCAACTACCCGCAGCCCGACCATCCCGTGGCCGGTGGGGTCGCATCGATGCAATGGGGCTTCTCGGTTCAGGCCGCGCACCGCCTCGTCCCACAGATACGCGAGACGCCCGGGATCGTCCTGGAGGGTTATCACATGCACGTCGGCCGCTCGACCGCCGACCCTGACTTCCACCGGGCGACTTCGCTCGGCCTCTTGCGGGCCGTCGTCGAACTGCACCGCGCCACCGGATTTGCCCCGGCGATCCTGAACATCGGCGGCGGATACGCCAGGGAGCGCGACCCGGAATCCGGCCGGCTCGGCCTCAATTCGCACACGATCGAGTCCTACGCCGGCGCCATAACTGCCACCCTGCGCACGGGCCTCCAGGAAGCGGGCCTGCCGCTGCCTGAGCTCTGGCTCGAACCCGGCCGTTACATCGTGGGCAACGCGGTCGTGCTGCTTGGAACTGTTGGCGCCATCAAGCGCGACCTTGGCAAGACCTGGGTCAATACCGACATCTCCGTGAACAACCTCATGCGAATCGAGACGGCAGGAAGCTGTTACACGATCCTCGCGGCAAGCCGCCTCAACGATCCCCATGAGGAACCCGTCGACATAGTCGGACCGCTCTGTCTCGGAGGTCCGCTCGGCGAAGCGCGTTCGATGCCCCGGCTGGCGCGTGGCGACCTGCTGGCAGTACTCGACGCGGGCATGTACGCAGAGACCGCTTCTACTCAGATCAACGGCGTGCCGAGGCCTGCAACAGTCCTCGTCGACCATGCGTCGGCCGAGCTGATCAAGGAGCGCGAGACCGTCCTAGACGTGTTCGGCCGCCACAGGATCCCGCCCAGGCTCCGGGCCGGGGGGACGGCGACCTAGCAGCTCTGGCCCCCTTTTGACTCGAAACTCAATGCTCGGCGGCCACGCGCTCGTCAGGCAGCTCGTC
>JACQUF010000469.1 GCA_016210435.1 Chloroflexota bacterium | reverse complement strand
TTCACTGCGCAACGAGTAGAGCGCGATCAGCAACGAGGCCTTCAGCAGGCGTTCCGGCGGTATGGAAGGCCGGCCCCCCCTGGGCGTACATGCGGTCAAACTCGGGCGACAACTTCGAAAGGGCCTTGTCGGCGAGCGCCTTGATCGTCCGCAGAGGATGGTCGGGCGGGACCCTGCTTTCCAAGTCTATGAAGGCCAGCATCGTCGCCTGAGGTTCACGTTGTCCACGCACTTGGCTCACACTCCAGGGAGGGTTTGCCGCATGTTAGTGATCCCCAGTCAATTTCGCGAGTCGTCCAGACCGCGAATTTCAGCAGCCTGCTAGGGCATAGGCCCTTATACGCCCGCGTCGCCGTGACGTATACGTCGAGGACATCGCCGGGGACCGCGCGATCATGAGCCGAAGCCCCTGTCTGTGGGATCCGGTCCCCCGCGACGTGTCGCGTAACCGTTTCAGCGCGCAGGACGCTCGAACTTGACAACGTAGAACGGCTTTCCGCCAAGTACGCCGAACGAAATCCGGGAAGGATAGGCGTCGCATCGCAGGTAGTAGCTCTGAGTGGGAGTCGCCTCATTGGATGCTTGCATCACGAGCCATTCGTTCTCCGTGCCCCCGAGTCCGCGCCGATACTGATAGAGAGTCGCGTTCTTCGGCGGAGAGCCTCGAGGCCCGAAGTAGAGGGACGGCCGCACAACCCGCTCTTCGCTTGCTGGGATCGCCACATAACACGGTGCCCAACTTCCAGATCGTGGGCGAATCTCAAGTACGACCCGTCCGTCAGGTGATTCATGGGGCGCGACCTCGTAGGGGTCGACTGAGATTTCGGGTCGATGTGGCCGCCCTTCCAAAGCCTGTTTCGTCCTCGTTGCCCATGAGGGGTCTGCGAGTGACAAGGCGAGGCGGACGCGCAGCGCCGGTGGAAGCACATTAGGATCGACAGTGCTGGGACACAACGCTATGAGCGGAAAACGCGTTCCTCGTCGCTCGAGTGCTCGGTCAAGGGCATACCAGAGCTCCTCGATGCACTTTGGGCTTTCGAGGCTGGTTTGCGTCGCAAAGACCATCCAGCCATCACATCTTGCTGGATCCGTGATGGCTGCGCCGATCTGATCCCATAGGGGTATTCCGGCTAACAGATCCCACACGTCGCGATGAACGTCGACGCCGATTCTCCGGAGCTCCGCGTCGATATTGTCAACGTCCCCTGTAACGTTGTCTGCGTGGGCGTAGGTAAGCCAGAGTCTCTTCGCCATGTGGGGCGAGATTCTAAGCTGTGTCGCGATCTCTTGCCGTACTAGAACTCTTCATGGCGTCCGAGCGAACCTAGTTCGCGGACACGACGAATCCCGTCGCATCGCATGCCGGTGACCTGGAGCTAGGCCTCGTCCAGCGGCCTAAGTTGTCGGCACGTCAACAGTCCGTCGGCACGCCGGGTATTTCGAGCAGCCAAAGAAGTAGTTCCTGCCTCGGCGCAGACGCATCTGCGATCCACACCTGTCGCAAGTCGGTGCCTTCCTTCCTGTGAGGTTCAGATAATCAAGCTGGCGCTGTTGCGTTGTCGCGGTATCGTTAGGCTTGGTCTTTGCACGCCAGCGGCGCGACTTTTCTCGTTCGATTTCCTTCCGTTCTCTTTCGGCCTGCTTGGCGAGCCGCTGCTTGAAAGAGGTCGTTAGCGCGTCGTAGCGAGGCTGATCGAGCGTATCGATGAGGTGAGCAATCTTCACTCGGTCCCAAATTTCAACGGTGAGTTCAAGCGACGCCTGCTTCTGCGATATGTCCCGAACGAAGTCCAGTGCGTCCTGAGAGAATCCGCCGGAACTCACGCACAAGGCCTCATTAGCCCCGGCCATCATCGCTGACCCGACGAGCTGCTGTAGGATCGGCCGCCCGACTCGTCCCTGCTTCCAATGCTTCACCTGCACGGCCAAGAGTAGGCCGGTGCTGTGACTGGCGAGGATATCTACGCCGCGATCTGGGCCGCTAGGACTAACTCTCGTAGACCAGCCCTGCTGTTCTAGGAGTGCCGCGACCGCCCGCTCCAGTTCGTCCCAAGTGAGGATACCGAGGAGAGTCTCCCCGGAGACGCGAAACGAGGCACCGCGTTCCGTCGCGCTCCACCTTCCCTCAAAGTCCGCAAGCCTTCGGTTCCACTGTTCCTCGGCCCGCTGGAGGGCTTCGAGTCTCTGCTCCTCAGCGAGATTCGCCGCAGCCCGCATTTGTTCTTCCCGATAGGCCTCCGCACGTTTGATCCGTTCGGCGGCATCACGCGCGTCACGGGCGGCTTGGATTACCCACCAGACGGCAATGGGCGACGCGGCCGTCAGGAAGATGCCCCATCCCCTCGCTGGACCAGCCGTGAAAGCTGTCAGATACGTTCCTCCGGCGAATGCCATCAAACTAAGGGCAACCCAGCCGGCCGCTCCTTCCAGATGAGCGAGCAAGCCGTTCTTGACTAACCGACCGATCACCCAAGTGAGCGAGGCCCAGCCGTAGAAGACCCACACGCCGCCACCAAACATGGCCAGCCACACCCACCCGGCGATTTCGGCTCCTTGGCTGCGATTCATCAACATAATCGAGGCGGTGGTCAGTGCCGCGACGCCGGCAGCACCGATGGCGATGATCCAGAACAGGAGCTTTATCGCTTCTGGCCTTCGGGGTTTGTGCTGACCGACGTCGGGGACCATCGCTCGTAGATTCTAGTCAACATTTGGGAACGGCTCTGCCGATGCTGGAGGCGGAGATCGAAGGCGCACGCAACCACCTGGCCAATCTCCGAGATCGTGAACCCCGGCTGATCCGGCTCGAACTGGGTCAGATCGACGAGGCGGTGATCGCAGCCCGGCTCCGGGACGTGAAGGCTCAGCGCGCTGCCGTCGAAGGCGAACTCGCAGAGCTGGAACGCCAACTCGCCGGCGTCCGCGATGTGCTCGGTAACGCCCCGGTGCTCCGTGACGTGGTCGCCCAGGTCGCCGGAAAGTTGGAGACGGCCGACTTCGAGCACAAGTGGCTCGCGCTCGACGCGCTGCGGATCAAGGTAAAGGTCTGACGGGACCGCATCGAGATTGACGGCACCGTGCCGTTCGCCAGGGTCGGATCGGGCGGTCAGTCAGCTATGGACGGATGCCCGCCAGATATAGGTCACCACTGGACGAACATAGGCATGAGTTTGCAGCCGACGTATAGGTTGCCGTTCAGAATCGGCGAAACCTTCGAGCAGGCGAGTGCGGCTGCGTGACGGTCAACTGGACCCAAAGGGAATCGTGCCAGACGAGAACGTGACCATGCCGCTCGACGTGGTGTAACTGCCGACCGTTGCGACCGCAGACCGAACCGGGTGGTTCGACGGCTCGTCATGCCAGTGCCGATGCTCGACGCCGACACTCGTCCAGACCATCACGGACGCCGCGGCTCCTGCCACGAATTTCTTGCACATGTCGCACCATCTCATGCGTCAGATTGTTGCCATCCGGATATCGACACATCGACTGGGGAAACGGCAAACTGGGAAACGATCGCAGCATCGGAGGCAGATCAGCCGTGACGAAATGGGAATACAAGACCGAACCAACCCGTAAGTTGGATGCTCGAGGTGACGCCGACTTCTACGAGAGCGTCGTCCTTGCCGAACTGGAGGCGGAGCGCAGAGAGAGCGCTGAAAAGGTGAAGCGGTTGTTCTCGGATCTGGCGAGTATGCGCCAGAGCAGGCGCGGCGGTGATGGCAAGCGAACATTCAAGAATCATCGTCACGGTGACACTGGAAGGCGGTCAGATCGGACGTCACGAGATCGAACTCTCGAACGATCCAAAACGAGCGGTGGCAACGACAACACTGCTCGGCGAGTTGATCACAAGAACAATGGACGGCCGGATACGAACCTTGATTCTAGCGAATCCAGTTGCGTTCTATCGGGCTGCTCACGTCAGTGGAATTAGCTTGGAGATCGTCAATAGTCCCAGCGCCGAAGGTACGTTACGGAAGCTGCCAGGGCCTATGGGATTCCTCGCGCCAAAGGGCGTATCTGAGTAGGCCGCCTACTGTCCCTTGAACTTGCCTTGGTATACCTGCTTCGCCGCTTTTCCGAGTCGATCAACCATGATCACGCAGATTTCCATGCCTAGCTGAAGTTCAAGCACAAACGGCCCGGAATTGAACATTTCGAGCCTGATCCGTCCACTGAATCCGGGATCGATTTTCGGCGCTGTGAAATGAACTGATAGTCCCAGTCGCGCAAGGCCGCTCTTACCGTG
>JACQUF010000468.1 GCA_016210435.1 Chloroflexota bacterium | reverse complement strand
ATCCGAAGGCGCCTGTTTTGGTTCACATTGCTCGCCTTCCTGCTTGGCGTAAGCGCGGTACCCGTCGTGACCGCGCAGGCGCACAGTCCGGATGTCTCGGTAGTCATAAGACCGGGGACGATGGATGCCGACCAGCCGCTCGTGCGCCAGTACGTCGCAGACGTCAGATACACAGACAACGACCCTGTTTCGGGCGCCCGGGTGTCTATAACGGGCCGACGACGCGAAGGCACGGGTGAAACGCTGCGCCTAGTCGCTTTCAGGCCAGGGGACCGTCCCGGTGTCTACGTCGCGGAGGTGACATTCCCGCGGTATGGCAACTGGGACATGACGGTCACTGTGGACTCGTCGGGCAAGGGAACCACGACATTCTTGGAGAAGGTCGACCCCGCGTTGCCGGCCGTCGGCGGAGGAGCAGCCAGGACCTTCACGGCCTTGGGCTCGTTCCGGATGCCCGAGACAATGCAGGTCCTCGTCAGGGCATTGCACGCACTGGCTGGGGTCGCCTGGTTTGGGCTCTCTGGCGTGATACTCAGCGCCCACTGGCTACTCCCGGCATCGCTTCGCGGCAGGTTCCACGGGAGGCTGGCGCGGCCATTCCTATGGATCTCGGCGGTGAGTTTCGCGCTAATCTTCATGAGCGGGCTTTATACCTCGTATTACAGCGCACCGATCCGACCGCCTGGCGTCTTCAATATCGCGGTCATGAACCGGCTGCCGTATGGGATTCCGTATCTAAGCATGTATTTCATGAAGGTGGGAGGCCTCGTTCTGCTGGTGTTCCTCGCATACCGCATGGCGAAGGCGTTGCGGGCGATTGAGCGCCTGACCGCCCCGTCGGGAGGCGCGGTGGCCGTCGCGACTTCTCACGCCGCGGTCCTCGACGAAGTTGTCGTACTCCACCGTCTGGCCATGTTGAACGCCGCGCTCGGAGTCCTGGGGGTCCTGGCAATCGTGCTGCTGGGCTACTTCCACAACCTTAGCCATCTGGGGCTGATCGTCCCTTCGTGACGATATGTGGTGGTAAGAGCGGTGAGGCTCCGCGCGATTGGAATAGCCTGCGCCGCGGCGACGATCGCTGCAGCCGTGTTTATCGCTCTGGTCCAGCCCGCGAGCGCCCACGGCGGACGGGTCATCGGTGACTGTGATGATGCTTCGGCGGCCTCGACGGCTTCACCGGCCGTCGATCCGGAAGTTCCGGGGCGACGCGACAATCGCCTCCCGCGGTCTGCCTTCCGCGTCATTGCAGCGGTCGTCGGGCTGGTCGTCGCCGCTGGCGTGGTCCTGACGAGCTGCGTTCGGAAGAGGGCCGCCTGGGCGGCCATGCACCGGCTCACCCTTTACGGGCCACGGTAGAAACAACCGCCGTGATGAGGTACATGGACCACGGCACATCCCGCTCGACGGGCGCAGAACGCGACGGAGCAGCGGGAACTTTCTACCGCGTCCTGCTTCGCCTCGTGATGTTCGGCGACTGGGGGTGACGGTGAGCATTCACCGCGGCGACTCGCAAGAGCGGTTCGATCTGCTGGTCGTCGTGAACCCGTAGGTACCTCCGCAAATCCGCCGCCGTGCGTAAGTACCTCCAACTCTTCGTCGTCGTTGCGGCGTTCGTCAAAGCGGTGATCTTTCGCAGCCTGAAGGAACCCAAGACACGGCCTCCCCCGCCGGCAGCCTACTCGAGGGCCGATGAGCCGTCGGCTGCGCCTTCACGAGCCCAACATCCACGATTGCACAGGGATCATGGGAATGCCTGTGACGGTCCACATCGCCGATCCGGTTGCTTCCACAGGCGATATCGACGCGGTTTTCGCCTATCTCCGGCGCATCGACCGCGTGTTCAGCACGTACAAGCCTGACAGCGAGACTGAGCAGCTCAATCGGTGTCTACAACGCCAAGGCTGAACAGCTTTAGGTCAGTCGGAAGTTCGGTCTGGGCGTGGTCTAGGCGTGGGATGATGCGGACATGCTTTGGTTGATTACCCTTGCCGCGCTCCTCGCCTTGCCGCTTCTTGCGGCTTCGTGCGGCGCGGCCAAGTCACCCTTCCCCATACGCCTAACAGCTGAGCGGGTGAATGCCGGAAGAAGCATATACACGGCCAACTGTGCATCCTGTCACGGCACTCCCGACAGCCCGCCACCATTGCCTGCCGCGCCGCCTCATACCGTCGAGGGACACACCTGGCACCACGCTGACCGCGATCTCTTCAACTGGGTGCTGGACAGGCCGCCGCTTGCCACTCAGATGCCGGCATTCCGAGGCGTGCTGAGCGAGGACGAGGTGATCGCGGTTCTGGCCTATATCAAGTCGACGTGGCCGCGCGAGGTCCGGGATCGCCAGACCAGCTTCTCTGAGTCGTACGAACGCCAGCTGGAGGGTGTGTCGCGCGGGCAGTAGGAGCCACCACGAGTCGACGAGCCGGGCGGCATCTGCTGCCCTCGGTGATGGGCGGACTCAGTACTCCGACTCGGCGAGCAGACCCTCAACGAGCTCTGTGAGCTTCCTGCGAAGCTGGTTATCGCGCAATTCAGTGGATTGCAGGTCCAAGGAGCACGCCTACCGGCGGAATCACGATCGTCGGCACCGGCGCATGCCGGACGACCGCATCGGTTACGCTCCCGCGCGTAAGCCGGACCAGGCCCGACGCGCCTCTCGTGGTCATTGCGATCACCGACCTCGGGCGAACTTCTGCAGCGCGGATGATCGATTCCGCGGCCGGGCCGAGGGCGACGAGGGTCTCGACACCCAGGCCGTTCTTCCTCAGTGTTGAAGCGGTGCGCTCCAGGTAGTCTTCCGCTCTGCGCCGCTCGCTATCGGTGGCCTCAGCAGGGACCGCGCGCAGGAGGGTCAGGCTCGCATCGAGAGCTTCCGCAAGCGGCCGGGAACGCGCCAGTGCCGTCTCGGCAAGCTCCGAGCCATCAAGCGGGGTTATCACGTGCTCGATCCGAATCTGCTCAAATGCGGCCGGTCCGGGGGTGTGGGAACCGACCACCAGGACCGGGACGGTCGCCAGATGGATCACGCGATCCGTGACGCTGCCGAGAACGCCTCGGGCAAGGCCCGTGCGACCATGAGTAGCCATGGCGATGAGATTCGCGTTCTCCTGAACCGCGAACTTCGCGATCGCCGCAGGCGGGTCTCCGAAAAGGACATGCGTCCGGACCATTCCGGTAGGCATCCTGGCGTCCTCCGCGGCCCTTCTGAGATAGGAATGGACATCGTCTGGGAACCAGTCAAAACGTTTCGGCGTCGCCCCGCCGCTGTGTCGTACGGTCACAAGCAGGAGTTCCGGTTGGGCCTGCTGATACGCGAGCGCGACCGCCACCGGCAGCGCGCGCCTCGCAAGCGGTGAACCATCGAGGGGAACAACGATGCGCGAATAACTCATGGCGCCGCCTCCACGTCACGGGTTGCTACAAGGTTCGCGCCGGTACCCAGCAAATCGCGCGCCACGACATCTCCGATACGGACTGGCGCTGCCACGCGGATGCCCAATACTACGCTCATCGCCTGCATGACAAGCGCCTTCGGGATCGGCCGGTCCGTCTTGACGCTTGCCAGTGGCATCACGCCGCCTTCGACCACCACACTGCTCGTAACCGTTCGCCGGGGATCGAAGATCTCGCTCTTCACGTAGGGAAGCGCGAGCTTGCACTGGTTGTGGTCGGTATCGAGCACGTCGTGTTCGTCCCACTCGACCTCGACCGGGCAGCTGACCGGGCAGACAACGCACACGATGACGCCCTTCATCCGGCTACCTCCACCATCACCTCGGAAAGCCCTTCAAGACGTCCCCGGCCGAGCCGGACACGGGCCATCGACGCGGGGGCAAGCACCTGCTGCTGGAGCCGGCGGATCTCCCGGCCATCGCTGCTGAACACGAGGGCGGCATCCCTGGCAGGCTTGCTCACCCGCATCGTGAAATCGATCGCGTCTCCACCCGTCACGCGTTGCGGAAGTACGTAGCGGATGCCTGCGCCCGGGAGGACTCGGATCCTGGCCGCGGGGAGTGCTCCCGTTCTGGCGAAGGCCGCTGCGCTGGTCCCTGCCTTCTCAGCCTCGAGGCTGGCGTAGTCCACCAGATCGTGCACCTGCAGCACGTTTCCGCAGGCGAACACCCCGGGCACGCTCGTCTGGTACGCGTCGTCCACGACCGGGCCCCTAGTCACGGCATCGAGCACGACGCCCGCGCGCTTCGAGAGCTCGTTCTCAGGCACGAGACCGACCGAGAGCATCAGGGTGTCGCACTCTACCCTACGCCGCGTGCGCCGGCGGATGCCGCCTTTGCACCCTACTTCCGCGAGGGTGACACCGGCGACCCTGTCCGTCCCGTGGATTTCAACCACGGTGGTGTTCAAATGCAACGGGATGCCGAAGTCGTCCAGGCACTGGACGATGTTCCGCGCCAGGCCGCTCGGGTAAGCAAGGATCTCGGCAACGCACGCGACCTCAGCGCCTTCCAATGCGA
Source organism: Chloroflexota bacterium (assembly GCA_016210435.1). Taxonomy (GTDB): domain Bacteria; phylum Chloroflexota; class Dehalococcoidia; order Lucifugimonadales; family Lucifugimonadaceae; genus VGZT01. The sequence continues at coordinate 3,337 of JACQUF010000468.1, read as the reverse complement.
GGCGCCGCGCCATGATGAGTCCGATATCACCAGAGCCGAGTATGACGATGCGACGGCCGACAAGAATATTCCGCAGGTTCATATAGTTCTGGACCGCGCCCGCGGTATAGATACCGGATGGGCGGCTGCCCGCAATCCCGATCGCGCCCCGGGTGCGCTCCCGGCAACCCATGCTCAACACGACCGCCCCAGCTTCGATCCGTCGCATGCCGTTCCTGGATATGACGGTCATGGTCCGGTTCGGGTCCAGTTCGAGAACGGTGGTGTCGACCCGGGTCTCGACTCCCGCGTCGTGGGCGCGCCTGATGGCCAGCGCGGCGTACTCGGGGCCAGTGAGCGCCTCCTTGAAGACCTTCGTGCCGAACCCGTCATGGATGCACTGGTTCAGGATGCCGCCAAGGCGCGTATCCCGCTCCAGGAGCAGGACCCGGCCTGCCCCGGCGGTCCGTGCCGCTGCTGCCGCCGCTAGTCCGGCGGGTCCCCCACCGACGACTGCTACGTCGACACGTTCCATCTCAATCATCGCCGGCCCCGGTTGTCACGGGCGCGCGGCCTGCTCCGTTGGCCGTTCCCCTTGTTGTCCCGGCGAACATCCACGATCCGCCGCCCCGCAGCGTGATCCGATCCACAGGAACGCCAGTCTCCCGAAGCAGGTCGACCACCCGCGGGCCGCAGAATCCTCCCTGGCACCGGCCCATCATGGCTCGGGAGCGGTACTTGATCGATATCAGGGATTTCGCGCCGAGGGGGTTCCGAATGGACTCGAGCACCTCAGCCTTCGTGACGAGCTCGCAGCGGCAAACGATCTGCCCGTAGTCGGGATCGACCGCAGCGAGTGCGGCCTGGGATTCCGCGACGAGTTCCCGGAACCGCGGGGATGGCTCTCGTCTTCCATTGAACCGGGGGCTTTCCGGGCGCGGCAGATATCTCAGCACCCATTCGCGGGCCAGCGCGGCGATTGCTGGCGCCGCGGTCAGGCCCGGTGATTCGATGCCGACGAGATGGAGCATCCCAAGCGTCTCGGGCGGCTCTTCGATGATGAAATCGCCGAATCCTCCTCGCGAGGACGGCACGGTCTTGGGGCGGACCCCCGAATACGCTGCGATCGCATCCCCTGGTGATATCCCTGGTAGTAGCTCCGCGGCTTCCTTCAGCAACTGGCGCCGCATCGCCATCGTGGTCCGAACGTCATCGCGCCCGCGGATGTACGTCGCGCTCGGCCCCAGCAGGATGTTCCCGTCTACTGTCGGCGTTATGTGGACACCGAGGCCTGGACCACCCTTCGGCGGCACGGGGTAGACCATGCGTGTGATGAGGCCGCACCGGCTCTTGTCGAGGATCACGTACTCGCCGCGGCAAGGGTAGACGCGGTACTTCGAGAGCCCGGCCATTCTGGCGACCCGGTCCGCATGTAGCCCTGCCGAGTTGATTACAAGCAGCGCATTTACCAGTCCCGAAGGCGTAGTCAGCGTGAAGGCTTCGCCCGGCGGGACGATCGAGGTGACTGGACTCTCGAGTTGGAAAGCGACCCCATTAGAGGCCGCGTTTTCGGCCAGCGCAATGGTCAGGCTGTAGGGACATGTGATCGCAGCCGTGGGCGCGTGCAGCGCGGCATATCCGCTGACGTTGGGCTCGAGCCGCCGCACCGTTTCCGAGTCGATGATCTCCAGATCCGGCACGCCGTTCGCGGAACCTCGGGTCAGCAGCGCCTGGAGCTCCGGGGCCTCCTCGGCCCGCATCGCGATAACCAGCTTGCCGACCCGCTTGAAGGGCACATCGAGCTCACGGCACAGCGCTTCGAACGCCGCCGCGCCCGCGACGTTAAGCCTGGCCTTGAGGGAACCGGGCGGTACGTTTATCCCGGTGTGGACGACGCCGCTGTTCTTGCTGCTCGTCCCCCGCGCGACGTCCGGTTCGCGCTCGAGCACCACGACATCGAGGCGGTAACGGCTAAGCTCCCGGGCGATGGCGCAGCCAACGACCCCGCCGCCGATGATGGCCACATCAAACGTCTTGTACACACCGTTTTCCTCGACCGGATCCGCGCCGGGGATGCCAGCGTGGCCGTACGCTCCGATGGCCTGGTCAGAATCCTGCGCTTTGCGCGTGAGGAACGTCTGAGGCCGGGCCCGCGGCGCGTGAGGAAATCGTGATGAGGCCGGAGTTGGTATTAGTCGTCAATCGCCAGGGCGAAGCGAATCGCCCGGGCGACCTGCGTCATCTTTCTTCGGTTAAGGATCGTGATGCGAACTTCGAGCAAGTCCCTTGGAATCGTCATGATGTCGTCGAGATTGACAACGCAACGCGTCGGCATTCCATCCGACTCGTCGACCACGACTTCCGTAGGAATTTGCCTGATCGTGCGCGTTGCTGGAGCAACCGTGACGGATGCACGGATCTCATACGCGCTTTCCCGGGACAGGAGCAGCACCGGCCGTCTGCCCGCAGGAGGGGGTAGCGAGCCCCACCATAGCTCCCCGCGGTGCACCTACCAGTTTTCCCTGGGCAGCACCCGGCCGGCAACGGCAACCTGCGAGGCCGCCAGGTCCCCATCCTCCGGACGCTTCCGATAGCCGCGCACGTAGGCCCGGTCCAGCTGCTCCTCCCGCCATATCTGGAGATAGCGGCGGCAGGCCTCGCGGATGATCTCGGCGCGCGGGCGTTTCTGTCTTTTCGAGACGCTGTTGAGTTCGGAAAGAAGCTCTGCCTCGATCGGAACCTGAATTACCTTACCCATCGGCTACTCCACAAATCGTTCCACATAATTATACACAGTGCAATCCAGGCTGCCGGACCTTCAGGACTGGAAACTACTCGACTACCAGCGCCCCGCGCATACCGGACTCGTAGTGCCCCGGCAACAGGCACCCGGTCTCCCATTCGCCCTTCTCGCTGTCGGGCACCTTGAAAATCAGCGTTCCGCTGCCCGCACCGGTGAGTCCAAATAACTCGTCATTGGTTTCCAAGCACAGGCGGCGCTCTGACAGGCGATGGCACATCGGGCGCGGCCGCCCGTTCGGACGGCGTCGGAATTGCTCCATTTGCGCCCGCCAGCTCGAGCTCCCGGGCGCGGTGACAGCTCACCAGCCGGCCAGGTCCGATCTCCTCAAGCTGGGGCGCTTCCTTCCGGCACCGGTCCGTCGCAAACGGGCAGCGCGGGTGGAAATAGCAGCCTGACGGTGGATTCGCGGGGCTCGCGACCTCCCCGGTCAGGATGACGCGCTGTCCGCGCTGGCGCGGATCGGGTTTGGGAACCGCGGAAAGCAGTGCCGCGGTGTACGGATGTTTCGGCGTTTGAAAGAGCTGCTGGGGCGTCCCAACCTCGACCACGCGGCCT
>JACQUF010000466.1 GCA_016210435.1 Chloroflexota bacterium | reverse complement strand
GAATGGCAGCCGGGGTGGCGATCGCAGTCGCGGCCGGCGCCAGGGTCGCCGTAGGCGCCTGCGCGGCGGGCGGCGCCGTGGGCGGTCACGGCGTCGGAGTCGCGGCGGCCCCTCCGCAGGCGACCGCTACTACGCCCACCGCGGCCATCGCAACAAGACCAACCTTCAGACGGCTTGCGCCAGATCTAAATACCACAGATGCATCCCTCATTTTCGGAAGTCGTTCGGCCGCGCGCAGCGGACCCCCGCGGGTCCCTACGGGTTCGACGGTAATCCGACCGGAGCCGGAGGAATGTCGGGAAGCCGACAAATACCCGACAGTTGCGCGGCCTACGCGCTGATGATTCCCCGCTTTGTCCCTTCAAGGACCGCCCCGAGGCGGTTGCGGGCTCCGAGCTTGCCGTATATATGTTCGACGTGGGTCTTGACGGTGCTCGCCCCGATCACGAGAGCGGCGGCGATCTCGGAGTTTGAATAGCCTCGGGCCATCAGTCTCAGGACCTCGATCTCCCTGGCCGACAACTCTCCCGCAGGGCTGCGCCCGGCGACTACCCTACCGATCACTTTCGCAGCTATCCGGGGCGCGAGGATTGACTCCCCGCGTCTGGCTGCCCTGATGGCGTTGACAAGATCCTCGGGTGGTGCGCTCTTCAACAAATAGGCGCATGCACCCGCCTCGAGCGCGCCGAATATCAACTCCTCCGAATCAAATGTCGTGAGCACGATGATCTCGGTCTCCGGCAGCTTGCTCTTGATCTCGGCCGTCGCTGAGATCCCTCCGACCTTTCCCATTTGCAGGTCGATTACCACGACATCGGGACGCGTCTTTAGCGCCATTTCTACCGCCTCTGCGCCGTCCTCGGCGACCCCGACCACGCTTAAGTCCCTCGTGCCCGCCAGTACGGACGCGATACCATGACGGACGATTGGGTGATCGTCGGCGATCAGGACCGAAATCATCTGGGCGGGCGTCCTCTAGAATCCGGTTCCATCATGAATGCGCAAACGGCCCTGGTGCTGGCCGAACTGGTGCTTGCCGCGGTCGCGGAGTACGACGCGGCGGATGTGGTCGCCAGCATTGGCCGGCAAGTCGCCAGAATCCTCCCGTTCGAGCGAATGAGCATCATGCGCTGGCCCGCAGGTGCGGATTTCGTGGAAGTGTATGCCGGTACCGGCGACGACGCGCCCAGCACCGAACGTCCCCGAATGCCGCTCCATGGCACCCCGTGGGGCGAGGTGATCGAGGCGCGCCGCGTGATTGTCAGGTCCAACGCCATGGAAGAGGACGTGTACCCGATGGAGCTGCACGCCGCTCTCGAAGGCGACTGGCGCTCCATGATGCACGTACCGCTCAGTTCGAAGGGCCGCATCATCGGCATCATGAGCCTGGGCAGCCACAAGGCGTCCAGATGGAGCGCCAGGCACGTCGCGGTCGCGGAGGAGGTCGCGGGGTACCTCTCGGTCGTAATCGACCACACGTTCATGCACGACGAGATCCGGAAACTCGCCGAAGTCGAAGAACGATCGCGCTTGGCCAGGGAGCTGCACGACGCCCTGGCCCAGGACCTGACCGGGATCGTCTGGCAGATTAATGCGGTCCGCCAGCAACTTGATGCCGCGGAAAGCCACCTGGACGGCACGCTTCTTCGCATCCGAGACTCTGCGCTCGCGGCGCTCGAGGAATCGCGACGATCGGTCTGGAACCTGCGCGCCGGCGCCCTCGACCGCGAGTCGTTGGCTAGCGCGCTGCGGCGGGAGATCAAGCGATTCCAACGGGAAGCGGGTATCGATTGCAGGTTCTCGGTCGCCGGGCGACCGGTCTTGTTGTCCCCTGGCTGTGCGACCGCCGCCTTACGGATCGCGCAGGAATCGCTCAGCAACGTCAGGAAACACGCACGCGCCAGCCATGTCCAGGTCTCACTGCGGTACCGTGGTGGCAGCCTGAGGCTGGTAATTGCCGACAACGGATGCGGCTTCGACGCGTCGTTCCACGTCGACCGCCGTCGCGGATTCGGACTGGTCGGGATGACAGAACGCGCGCGAATCGCCGGAGGCGAGATTCTCATCGAGACTGCCCCCGACTCGGGGACGACCGTAACTGCAACACTCCCGTGTGAAGGCAAGTGACGCCCGCTCAGGCATCCAGTCACGCGAAGCGGACCTGAGCTGTTCAGCTGTCCATCGTCCTTGCGCCCGTGATCAGGGCCACAAGCACTTCTCCGTTGCATCGGCCGATCGGTACGTCGGCCACCTTGCGACCCTGTCTCAGCACTGCAACGCGATCGCATAAGGCCATGACATCCTGCATGTTGTGACTGATCAACATCACCGCGATCCCGCGGTCGCGCAGCCTGCAGATCAGGTCGTGGACCATCTGCTTCTGCTCGACGCCGAGGGCGGCGGTCGGTTCGTCGAAAAACACGATTCGCGAGCCCCATCCCACCGCCCTTCCGACCGCCACCGCCTGGCGCTGGCCGCCGGATAGCGTGCCGACCAACGCCTCCGGGTCTGGCAGGTTGATTCGCAGGCGACCCAGGATCTCCTTCGCCTCCGTTGACATCTTCCTGCGGTCCATCCAGCCGAACAGGGGTACGGGACCCAGTTTCCTGGTGATCTCCCGGTTCAGAAACAGGTTGGACACGATGTCCAGCTCGTTGACCAGAGCGAGGTCCTGGAACACTGTTTCAATGCCCAGTTCGCGAGCCATCTCCGGTGACCGGAGCGCCACTTCCCTGCCATCGATACGCACCACCCCGGCGTCGGGCGTCAGAGTGCCCGACAGACACGAGACGAGCGTTGATTTCCCTGCCCCGTTATCGCCAACCAGTCCCAGCACCTCGCCTGCGTTGAGCGCGATCGTCACCCCCTGGAGCGCCTTCACGCTTCCAAATGACTTATGGATCGCGTCGGCCTCGAGTTTGGGGGTCGCCTGGCCGGCTGCCGGAAGACTGGTCATTGCCGAAGCCTCCGCCAAAAAGGGCAGTCCCGGTTCGCGTTCACGAACCGCCTTCAATTCCTGAAGTCGAGTTGGACTCGACAGTGTCCCGGAGGATCGATCGGGTCCCTGACCTCGATCAGCCAGGCCACAGTTTGATCCGCATTTATCAGGTGAGGCCCGCTGGTCTCCTCGTGGTACGCAGCGCCAAAGAAGTCCACCCAGACCACCGTGAGATTGCCCGAAACATCCTCCCCGAATTCATTCGTCATGGTGCCTGCGGCTTCATGCTCGTCGCAACGAAGGACGTTGGTCTTGATGGTCACCGGAGGGACCTGAGGACGTTCGGGAAGGTAGCAAGCCGCTCCGAGCAAGACCAGCGCAAGGACCGGCCAGAGGGCCCTCACCCGCCAACCGGCGAGCAACGCCCGAACCGGGCCGGGTGGGCCGTTCGCGCCAGGCAGAAGCGTCGCCATTTCAAGTCTTGATGCGGCGTTTGCGGATTGCGTCGAGCGCCGCGGCGAGGACAAGCGCGGCGCCCGAACTGGTCCGCAGCCAGAACGGGGACACCCCGAGGAACAGCAACCCGTTGTTCAATATCCCGATGAACAGCACGCCCGCGGCAACTCCCAGGAGGGAGCCCTTGCCTCCCCCGAACTGGACGCCCCCGAGCAACACCGCGCTGATCACGCTGAGCTCCAGGCCATCGCCGAGGGTCGGTGGCGCGGCGTTGAGCCGGGATGATTGGATCATGGCGCCGAGGCCCGCGGCGGCCGCGGTCGACATGTAGAGCAGCACCGGCAGCAACGAGAGGCTGATGCCTGCCCGCCGCGCTGCCTCGGAATTCCCTCCGATGGCGATGATGTGTGCGCCCCAGCGCGTCTTCCCAAGGAAGATGATCCCGACCACGAAAGCCACGATTGCCATCCCGATCGGCCCCTCGAGTCGGAACAAGAGCAGGTGCCACTCACCGCGTCCGATCAGAGCGAAAGATTCTCCAAACCCGCTTCGCTGCTGACCGTCGTTAACGACGAATGCCAGGCCGCGCAGGCCGGTGAACAGCCCCAGGCCGAGGACCAACGGCGGGAACCGGAGCCTCGTGGCCATAAAGCCCTGACCGAAGCCGATAGCGGCCCCTACCGCTATGACCAGCGCGAGCGCGGTCCAGACGTCGACTACGCCAAGAAGGCGCCCACCGACTACGGCAAGCAGGCCAAGGATCGAGCCTATCGCGAAGTCGACATACCCCGCCATCATCAGCAGAGCGCTGGGTACCGCGAGTATTCCGATCACCGCCGACTGCAGAAGTATCAGCCGGATATTCGCTTCCGTAAGGAACAGCGGGTTCGCGAGTGAGAAGAACAGCAGTGCGATCGCGAGCGCCACGAAAACGCCGTGCCGCAGCGTCGCGGACTCGATATCGCGGACGCTGACGCGACCGAGGAGGTTCCCCACTGCTAGGATCCGGGACACCTTCGCCCCTGACGGCGGGCCAGTCACCACAGCTCGGGGTTCAGCGTCGTCCACAGATCACCGCCAG
>JACQUF010000465.1 GCA_016210435.1 Chloroflexota bacterium | reverse complement strand
GGGAGAGGGCGCGGGTGAGGGGTCCCGGGAAGATGGCTTTCGCTGGGTACCCGATCTGGTCCTGATCGACGGCGGCAAGGGCCAGCTCAGCGCTGCCCTGCAGGTCTTCCTGGAGCTGGGCATCAGAGGCGTCCCGCTTGCGAGCATCGCGAAGCAGCAGGAAGAGATCTTCGTGCCCGAGGCGCCCGAGCCAATCCTGCTTCCGCGCAGCTCCCCCGCCCTGTTCCTGGTCCAGCGCATCCGCGACGAGGCCCACCGTTTCGCCATCACGTTCCACCGCGAAACCCATAAACGGTCATCGATCCAATCAGCATTAGATCTCGTTCCTGGAATCGGTCCGAAGCGAAAGCGACAGCTGTTGCGGCAGTTCGGATCGGTCAAGGGGATCCGGGAAGCGACACTCGAGCAGCTCGCGGCCGCGCCCGGGATGACGCAAAAGCTGGCCGAAACGGTCAAGCAGTACATCTAGGCGGACCGGCTTGCACGCGCTCGCGTTCGATGGCCCGCGGCGCGTGCGCGTCACCGACGTTTCAAAGCCGACGCTTGTCGAGCCCGGCGACGTCCTTGTACGTGTGACGACCGCTGGTATCGGGCTTGTCGAGCTCGAACGCTATGCGGGTCCCGACCGCTGGCCCGGTGTGACGCCCGGGAGCGGCTGCGTCGGGGTCGTGGAGGCGATCAGCACGGCCGTTCGCAGCCTGCGTCTCGACGACGTGGTACTCGTCCCGCCAGCAGTGTGGGCGCCCTCTCCTCGATCCTCCCCCAACCGTCAATCTCCTCGCGCCGTTGGAGACGAGGCGTGCCCTAAGCCAGCTTGCCCTGAGCGCAGTCAAAGGGAAGGGGTGGCCGAAGGCCGATCATTCAGTTCCCCTCGCCCCGGCGGGGAGAGGGGCTTGTCCCGGGCGGAGCCGAGAGATCTGGCCGAAGGCCGATCATTCAGTTCCCCTCGCCCCGCCGGGGAGAGGGTGGCCGAAGGCCGGGTGAGGGCGGTACTTGGCCGCGACCTGCCCGGCAGCCACGCGGGCTGGATCCGAGTGCCAGAAGGCGACCTCAACCTTGTGTCAGTCCCGGACCCGGCCAACCTGGAGGCGCAGGCCGCCGTGGTCGCCACGACCTACGCCAGTGCAGCGCGCGCTGCGGATGCGGTCGCCCACGCAAGCGGCGCCATCGGCCTGATCGGCTGCGACGTCGCTGGCCTGGCGTTTCTGGCGGCGCTTCTGGCCCGGAGATCGAACATCAGCGCACTATTCGCCTTCGATCCGGTTCCGGGCAGATTGCTGATGGCCCGACGGCATGGCGCAACGACGATCGCGTTAAAGCCAGGCGTAGACACGCTGGCAATCATCAAGTCGAAACTGGACGGGACCCGGTTCGACACCATCGTGATCAGCCACGCGGGCCGGGCAATGCAGGATCCGGTGCGATTCGCCGGCGCGCATGCCCGTGTGCTGCTCCTCGACCCGCGTGACATCGCGAACGCAGACGACATGGAACTGCCAGAGGGACTGCGCGGCGAGTGGCCTGGATGGCCGACTGCGCTCGATATCGCACGGTGTCTGGAAGAGATCTCGACCGGAACGGTAGACCTGCTGCCCCTGATTTCTCACGTGTTTCCGATGGCAGAAGCGCAAGCCGCGTATGAGCTGGCGTCTTCGACAGGACAAGGCGCCATCCAGGTCCTGCTGAAACCGTAGCGCTGGCCAGGAGTTATTCAGAACGAAGCTCCTCGATCCTGCGTTGGAGCAGTGTCATCGCGAGCTGAAGGTTCTCGACCGACTCCGGCAGCGAGATACTGCCGCCAGAGAACCGGAGCTCCATGGTTCCGGGCGGGCCCGCAACAGCGGCGGGGGCGGCCGCCTGCGCCCCTTGACCCGTCATACCCTCCGAATCGACCGGTTCAAGCGCGTCGCGGAGTATCCGTTCGAGCTTCGACAGGTGGCGCGCGACCGTGGCCCGGTCCGCCCCCGAAGCTTCTTCGACGAGGACGGCCAGTTCGGCACGCCCGGGCAGCTCTCGTCTTTGGAGGTGGCCCAGCCCGATGCTGGAGAGGCAGCGGCCGGTACCTTCACGCCTTAGCTCGGTTTGCTCAGCTTCGGACTGCGGAAATGCCAGCCGCTGCCCCAGGCGGCTCAAACGCTGCGTGCCGCGCCCATCGGCCAGTCCCCAGATTCGAAGCGATGCGACGACCGCGGCGAACCATCCCCCGCGGGGGTCGAGCCCGAGCACTCTGGCCAAGCCGGCCCGGGGACTCGCTCCACCAAACACGCGCTCCATCTTTCCGGCGACAGCGATTGCGTCGGTCAGGGTCAGTTCGGGATATTCAATGCGTCCCAGTCGTGCCACGGCGTTTCGCCGTAATTTACGCCGTCGATCCGCCGAGGGCCAGGGACGTTTGCCTCGCCCCCGGGCAGGTTCTCGCCTACACGAAAGCGGGTAGATGTACTGCCGGTCCCGGATAAGGCCCCTCGTCGCGTGTAGCAGTCCCGGTTCCGTGTAACGTGGCGTCACATCACCCCATGAGATGCGATGTCGCTCTGACCCCGCCTCAGGCGGACTCAGGACGACGGGGGCGCGGCGGATATACTGCGGCGTCGAGCGAACTGAGGTGGATTCTTGAAGATCATCGATATCCGGACGTACCAGGCCTACGATGGTTCCCGGAACAACGTTTTCCTGCACGTATTCACGGACGAAGGAATCACGGGCGCCGGCGAGCCGTACTCGATCGGTCCGGACGAGGGCATCCTCGGCACGATCGAGAACATGAAGCCGTGGTTCCTGGGCCAGGACCCGTCCCGGATCGAATGGCTAATGCGGCGAGCCAAGAACACGATGCGCTTCCCACTCGGCCAGGTCGCATGGTCCGCGCTTTCCGGCGTCGAACACGCTCTCTGGGACATCGCGGGCAAAGCCGCGGGTGTTCCCGTGTTCAAACTGCTCGGCGGAGCGGCACGCGAACGGGTGCGGGTGTATCACGGCGTCCACGGCGAAACCCCGGGGGAGCTGGCCGAGGACGCGCTCGCACGGATGGGCGAGGGCTATGCCGCGTTCAAGACATCGCCGTACGGGCCGGGCTGGACCGAGAAGCCCTGGCGCTATGTAGTCCGCCATTCGGCCGAAAGGCTCGAAGCGCTTCGGAAAGCGATCGGAGACGGACCGGAAATCGCCATCGACGTGCACTCAACCCTGCGCGAGCCGGCCCGCGCGCAGGAGCTGATCGAGGCGATGGCGCCGTACCGGTTGCTGTTTGTGGAAGAGCCGGTGCGACCGGACGTGATCGAATCGACCGCACGGCTGCGGCGCGAGACGCGTGTACCAATCGCCACCGGCGAAAACCTGTACGGAGTGGCCAGATTCGGCGAGCTGCTCGACATCGACGGCGCGGACATCCTTCAGCCTGACGTCCTCTGTTGCGGAGGACTGCTCGAGATGAAGAAGATCGCGGCGATCGCCGAGGCCCACTACGTGACGATGGCGCCGCACAATCCGCTGGGCCTTCTCTC
>JACQUF010000472.1 GCA_016210435.1 Chloroflexota bacterium | reverse complement strand
GGTCGTGATGGATGTCGGTGAGGATGGCTTCGCGACCGCGACCTCGGCGGACGCCATGAATCTGGAGGCGTGGCTGACCGAATACTGCCTAGACGAAGTCTGGAGAATGGGTCGCATGGGAGGGCGGTCGTGAGGATCGCGCTCCTCGTCGAGGGGAAGACCGAGACCGCCTTCCTGCCTCACTTACGTGGCTACCTGCAAGCGCGCTTGGCAGGCAAGATGCCCAAGCTCGACCCCGTGCCGTATGACGGTCGGATACCAACGGGTGCCAAGCTCCGCCGCATCGTTGAGCAGCTACTAAACGACGCTCGCGAGCCGGCCGACCATGTTATTGCCCTCACGGACGTGTACACCGGTACGCAGCCCCCGGAATTCAAGACCGCAGCCGATGCCAAGCGCAAGATGCGGGAGTGGGTCGGCGCTGAAGACCGATTCCACCCGCACGTCGCCGTGCATGATTTCGAGGCGTGGCTTCTTCCATATTGGCCTGTCATCCAGAAGCTAGCGGGGCATAACCGCGCCGCTCCATCAGGCAACCCCGAAGCGGTGAACCACAACAACCCGCCGGCCTATCGAATTCGGGAGATCTTTCGGATCGGGGAGTGCCGGGACGATTACGTCAAGCCTCGTGATGCACACAGAATCCTCACCGCGGTCGATCTGTCCGTTGCCATCTCTCAATGTCCGGAACTCAAAGCTTTGGTGAATACCACGATTCGGGCATGCGGCGGAGCCGAGATCTCGTGAGACTCACCACCTATCTCGGAAAACGTCTCGTGGATCTCCTTGAGGAGCACCGGATCGTCGTTTGGTACGACCGAGAGGGCGCTTTCGCCGAGTACGCCTCCACGTTTCGGGCTCCTGGCTGCGAGACCGTTCTTGCCAATACTTCAACGCTGCGGGCGCGCAGGGAGGCCGAGGCGGTCTACGCCAAAATGAACGAGTCGCCCGACCATGCGGAGGCACGGGCGAACCTGCTGCTGTACGTCCCGCGCGGGCGGGGCACGATGGCGGAGGCAAAGCAACGCGATCCCTTCGAGGTGTTCGCCCTCGCGGGCACAGCTTTCGGGGACAAGGAGGCCGAACTCCTGCAGTCCCTCGCGCGGCAGGCGATGCCAGAGCACGTGTCAGAGATCGACCGGCTGTTCGCCGACGGGAACCCGACACTGGCAATGCTTGACGACCTGGAGTCCGGCCGGCGTTGGCCGCTCGTCCGGGAGGCGCTGGAAACCGAGTCCCCTGTCGACGCTGCCGCGCAGGTGCTCTGCCGTGAGGATCGGGCTGTTTTGGTCGCAAAGGTCGTCGGCTGCCAGGCGGAGCTCCTCCGTCTTCTGGAGTCGGCCTTCGGATTCAGGAAGCCCCCTCAGGCCAAATCTTGGAAGGAGATCCGGGAGCACCTCGGGACGTTTGTCCTCCTAAGCGAGTTCGCCTTCGATCTGCCGAGTGACCTCCCCGAGAGCTTGAGCGCCGTGGCGCGCGCGGAGGCCGCGCACAAGGAACGGGTCCTGGCCCTTTGCGACCGGATGCGGACGAGCGATCAGTTCCGCGACGGGTACATCGAGCTCGCAAAGCGCGTCGAGACTGATTTGCGGCTGCCCGACGTCATGAAAGATATCGTGAACCCCGGGGTGCTGGATACGTTCGGTTTCGAGGAGCGGCAATACCTCGCCCAACTCCTGCGTCACGTTCAGACAGGAGACCTCATCGCAGCGCGCTCGATCCTCGGCGACCGTCGACGCTCGGTGTGGCGGCACTTACCCGAGCGCGCGCTTATCTGGTCCGTGGCTGAAAGGTGCGTGGACTTCTTGGAGACCGCTCTCGCGGTAGAGAGGGACTGGAAGAGCCATGCTGCGACGGCGAAGGCGATGGTCCAGGCCTATGCCCGCCCAGCGGGCTGGGCGGAGCTCGACCGGCGCCAGCGACTTTACGAACAGAGCGCCGCCGAGTGCGCCGACGACGGCGAGATCCTCCCGCTCGTCGAGACCTGCCGGGCCCGCTACCGGGTCGTCGCCCTCCAAATCCAAGAGCGCTTCCTATCCTTGGTGCGCAGCGAAGGTTGGCCTCCCGAAGGCGTCATGCGCCAGACCGAGGTCTTCGATCGGTTAGTCGCGCCGCCACTGGAGCAGAAGGAGCGCGTGGCGTTCTTTCTCGGGGACTCGCTTCGATTCGAGATGGGACGCGATCTCGGCGAGGCCCTCGCAGACATAGGAGAGGTCGATACAACACCGCTGGCGTCCATGCTGCCCACGACCACCCCCTGTGGGATGGCGGCGCTCATGCCGGGCGCGGATGGCGCCCTCTCCTTGGTGGAATCGAACGGCGATCTTGTTCCCGCGCTCGGAACGCGGCTTCTGAAGACGTCCGAAGACCGCATGAAGCTGCTTAGGGAGCGGTACGGAGACCGCTTCGCCGATCTCACGCTCGGCGAACTCCTCTCCACTTCCGTGGATAAGCTGGGCAAGCGAATCGGTGCCGCTGAACTGCTTGTCGTGCGGACTCAGGACATCGATGCGATCGGCGAGAACCTGAGCTTGCACCTGGCGCGCAAGCTGATGAGCGAGATGCTCGGGGACATGCGACGCGCAGCAGGCAGGTTGGCGTCACTCGGCTTCCAGCACCTGGTGTTCTCGGCGGACCACGGGCACGTCCTGCTCCCCGAGGTTCCGCCAGGTGACGTGGTGGCCGCGCCTCGTGGCACCTGGCTCAAGTCGAAGCGGCGATGCCGCCTCGGGAGCGGCTTCGCCGGCACGCCAGGTACGGTTGTGTTGCGCGCTGCGAACATGGGTATCCAGGGCGCCCCCGAGGACATTTGCGTCCCGGTGGGCTTCAAGATATTTAGCGCCGGGGAAGGGTACTTCCACGAAGGCATAAGCCTGCAGGAGTGCGTCGTTCCCGCTGTCACGGTTCGTGTCCGGGCTAGAAGCACCGGCCAGGGCAAGCAGAAGGTGGGCATCCGTTATCGCAGCGACAAGTTCACGAGTCGAGTCATCGGGCTGAAGTTGGAGTATGCGGCGGACCTTTTCGGTCAGCCGATTCGCGTCAAAGTCCAAGCACACGCAGGAACGGCGGCGAACTCCAAAGTGATCGGCGAAGCCGCGGATTGCGACGCAAGAGATGAATCGACGCATGAAGTGACGATGAAGCCAGGAGGCGACACGTCAGTTCCCGTCCTGATCGAGTCCGACTATTCGGGTCCCTTCATCGAAGTCAGGGTGACAGACCCGGTGACAGGACAGATTTGGGCGCGCCAGAAGATCAAGAACGCCATGATGGACTGAGGAGGCGAAGGTGGAAGCAGACCTCCTTGATCAGAAGGTAACCCGCACGTTCGCCGGCAAGGTTGTTCGGAAGGACCTACTTCATCAGATTAAGGGCGGCGAGAACGTTCCGTCGTACGTGCTCGAATACCTGCTGGGTAAGTATTGTGCCTCGGATGACGAGGGCGAGATCCGAATCGGGGTAGATGCTGTCAAAGAGACGCTCCGCAACAACTACTTCCGCCACGACGAATCGAACAAAGCCCAATCGATGGTCGAGCAGAACGGGAAACACCGGTTCATCGACCGAGTTGAAGTCCGCTTCCTCGCGAGTGAGACGAAGTACTGGGCGGCGATGGACAACTTCAACTTCACGAAGATTCACATCGCAGATGAGTACTACCGTCGGTACGAGCGCCTCTTAGAGGGCGGGATCTGGGCGATCGTCGACGTCGAGTTCAGGCCCATCGAAGAGGGGACCAAGGGTAGCCCCTTCCACGTCGCCGACCTGAAACCGATACAACTCGCTCGCTTCGACCTGGATGAATACGTGGAAGGACGCAGCGCCTTTACACGGGATGAGTGGATCGACCTGTTGCTACGGAGTGTCGGCCTTGAGCCCGCACGCATGGAGCCTCGACTGAAGCTGCTCCTGATGACCAGGTTCATCCCATTCGTCGAAAAGAATTACAACTTCATTGAACTCGGACCGCGTGGGACCGGAAAGTCGTACGCGTTCAGTGAGATGTCTCCCTACTGCATCCTCATCTCGGGGGGCAAGGCGAGCACGGCCAACCTCTTTTACAACAACGCGCGAAGGCAGGTCGGCCTCGTCGGTCATTGGGACGTTGTGGCCTTCGACGAGGTCAGCGGCCTGAAGGTCACGGACCCGGACGCCATCCAGATCATGAAGGACTACATGGCGAATGGCAGGTTCAGCCGGGGCCTCGCCCAGGTCCACGCCGATGCCTCGTTGGTATTTGTCGGCAACCTGAACCAACCGGTGGAGACTCTCGTCCGAAACACCGCGACAGATCTCTTCCAGCCGCTTCCGAAAGAGTTTGATCTCGCGGTCCTCGACCGGCTCCACTTCTACCTGCCTGGGTGGGAGATCCCGAAGAACTCCAAGGACTTGCTCACGACGAGATACGGCTTTGTCACCGACTACTTGGCCGAGGCGTTCCGGGCGCTGCGCAAGCAAAACCGCTTCGATGAGACCGAGAGGCACTTCCGATTCGGTTCGCACGTTGAGGGCCGAGACGCGACCGCTGTCAAGCGATCGGTTAGTGGCCTCCTGAAGATCTTGCACCCGCACGGGGGCGCCACGAAGGAGGAGTTGGCCGAATACATCGAACTGGCCCTTGAGGGACGGCGGAGAGTCAAGGAACAGCTCAAGAAGCGCGGCGCCTTTGAGTTCTACAAGACCAGCTTTTCCTACATGCCGGTGGACAACGGATCCGAGCGCACCGTCGGCGTTCCCGAACAGGGCGGCGGTGGGGTCATCTCCCGGGACCCACTTCCGCCTGGGACGGTCTACACGGCTGCCGTGGATGACGAAGCCCGCGTGGGGCTCTTCCGGCTCGAGGTGACTCTGGCCGCGGGCACAGGGAAAGTGCGGACGCCCGCCGGCCTCGAGAAGGGCCTCAAGGAATCCCTGAACCGCGCCTTCACATATCTGCAGGGCGTGCGCGATCGACTCGGCTTGACAGTCGTGTTGACGCAGAAGGACATCTACGCGGAGGCCATCGACCTCAGCGGCAGCCGGGTCGAATGCCCCTGCGGCGTGGCTTTCCTCGCGGCTATGATCTCGGCGATCCAGAATCGCCGGGTCCAGGCCGGCTCAGTCATCCTCGGCGACCTGACGATCCAGGGCAACGTCAAGGGGCCGACATCGATCATGGAGCCGCTGCAACTCGCCCTCGACAATGGCGCTCTTCGTGTCCTTTTGCCTGTCGCGAACAAGTCCCAGTTCGCCGGCTTGCCAGAAGACGTTGTCGAGAAACTCGACCTTGTTTTCTACGCGGACGTGGATCGTGCCGTGCTGAAGACGCTGGAGCTTTAACGGGCGGAAGCCACGGGAAGCTATCGAAACCCCGGGGATTTGATCAGACGGACTCAACGGCTTCCCGCTCGGATACTTCCATCTCCTCAAAATCGTCCAGCGCTAGAGCTTGACCCCTATCGTCCACGTCTCGACTAGGGACGCGCTTTGCGAGCTCCTTTGCGATCGTATCGCATCGCTTCTCCAAGAAACGCTCATAGTCGTCTTCCCAAATCCCGCCATCATCCAAATCGACTAGATGACCAGCCATCGTCTCGCGTAGCTTCGGGTTCTTGTCCGCGAACGCCCGCATATACTTCGATGGCTGTTTATCTCGGATTTCGCGCTTGTTCAGGAATTCATCTACCAGCGTAATGTTGGCGACATGATTTGCCCAGTAGTCTTCCTCGCCTTGCTTCTTAAGATAGGCTCGTGGGAAGAAATGATGATAATTACGGCTGTTCGCTTGCTTTAGCCAATCGTTACTGATGTTTACCTCAGGCTGCTCTTATATTGCTGCATCTTTGCATGAAACTGTGCCGGGTATTTCGCAAGCATCGCGAACTGGCCAGACAGGAGCTTTCCAACCGTGATATATGAATCTTTGTCCCTCTCTCCTGGATCTGTAATCACCAGTGGAACGTCGCTGTTTCCGTCCACACTGAGGTCGATATACATCTGGGAGAAATCGTCCTCCCTCCCGTCTCGTTGGACTTTTAGTCCCCGCACGGTCGCGAATAGGGTGGTCAGTCGTTGCTGACCGTCCAGGACGTAGTTAATGTATTCGCCTTTCGGCGTGTCGGGGAGTTTGATATCGCCGAGGTTGCGTAGGGACCTTAATTCCTCGCGCGTGCGCCAGAAAATGAACGTTCCAATTGGGTAGCCCTTCAGCAGACTATCCAGCAATTTCGCGGACTTGTGCCGATCCCAAACAAATCCACGCTGGAACTGTGGGATCTTGACTAGCCCCGACTCAATCTGATGCATGACGGTCGTGAATGGCTGAGCCAATGGCTGCGGCTGTTGCATTGTAAATGCCTCGGCACTTGAATTATGGGACGTGAGTGTGACCCAAGATGCAGGGTTGTCGCACATTAGACCATGCGACGATGTATTCCGTGAATCGCGCACCGCCTGTCTAGAAAGAAGGGGGCCAGATGCCGACGCCAAGTGTCGACCAAGACTTAACTCGCAAACTTGACGCCCTGTTGCAGTCGTACGAAAGCGAGGTTCGACGATCGGGCATGACGCAGAGCGCTCGGGAAACGTACGTTCGCCATGCGCACCACTTTGTACGTTGGATCAAGGGAGACTTTACACCCGGCGAAAGGCTGAAGCGCTAGCGGCGCTCCTTGTGGTCACAGCTGTATGAGCGCGCCTATCGAATTCGCCATCTCCAAATATCGGCAGAACGCGTTAGCCAGTTGAATCTGACGAGGCGTTCGGCACTCTGGTTCGAACAGCCTCGGACTTGCCACGAGAATGCAGGCGCACCGAGCACGAGACGTAGCTACGTTGAGGCGGTTGAGGCTGTAGAGGAACTCCATGCCGCGCGGCGCGTCTTCCGGCGACGACGTGGCCATTGAATAGATGACGACCGGCGCTTCTTGGCCTTGGAATTTGTCGACGGTACCGACGCGTGCCTCGGGAATCCGCTCCCCGATCTCGGTGACTTGGGCGTTGTACGGGACAACGATCAAAACGTGACTCGCGCCCAAGATCTCCCGCTTGCCGCTTGCATCGACCCAAGAGACCCTTCCGCTCGTCACTTCCCGGAAGATCTCGGCGACGCGATCCGCCTCTTCGGGTGACGAGCTCTGGTTCCCGTCATGTTCAACCGGTGCGTACCAGAGCCCGGCGCCCTCGAATCTCGTCTCGCCTTCGATACGTTGCGCTTCCAACCCTGCACGAGACTTCAAGCGAGCGTCATAGAAGAGCTCGGATGTGAACGAGCAGATCTCTGGGCTCAGACGCCACGTCTCGTCCAGGAATAAGCCTCGATCCGCCGGGATTGTTCTCGCGTCGCCAAGGAGATGCTGGAGCGCTGAGACGTCAGTTCCGTCCGGATGGCTCCCCTGCTGTGGCTGCTCGAGCTGCTGAGGATCTCCCAGCAGAACGACGCTCCGGGCGGCCTGCGATACCGCGAGTACATTGGCCAGCGACATCTGACCAGCTTCATCTACGAACAGAACATCGACGGCGTCGAACGCCTCAGGTCTTGACCACAGCCAGGCGGTACCAGCGCCTATGCTCGCCTGGCCGGCCCAGAGCATCTCGAGCGCAGCGCCGTTGTCTGTTACCTCAGAAATCGCAGGAATCGCTTCATCGGAAAGGTCGTTTACCTTCTGCACGCACTGAACCTTGATGCCTCGCTCTTGCGCCACTTCAATCGTCTTTTCGAGTAGGTTGCGGATCACCGCATGGCTAACGGCGGTAATCCCGACCTTCTTTCCGGCCCCGACGAGCTCGCAGATCATTCGGGCTCCTGTGGTCGTCTTGCCCGAACCCGGAGGCCCTTGGATCGGAAGAACGCCGCCATCGAGCAGCAGCCCGAGCCTGACGGCCGCGCTGGCAGGTGACTCTCCGTGGCGAATAAGAGTGGTTCCGGTGATGAGGCGAGGAGGGCGACGGAGCAACAGATCACGCGCCGCCCGATATGGACCCGAGTTGTCGATCCCGTGGTCATTGACCCATCTTGCGAGCCTCAACAGCGCCTTTTCGAGGGGCTCGGATTCGATGACTGTGTGGGCGAACACCGCCTTCGGGTGAAACTCCCTCGCATCAACCCGCTTCTTGATATCGATCGTCAATCCGATCCGATCGACGTTCTGGACATCTCCGAATCTGTCACCGGCGCGCGCTCCGTCCGCCACTCGAAGAGAGTGCCCTTCCCGTATGTCCGAATCCTGTCTGGGGTATCGATATCGATCGATCGGACTTCGCTTGGTGCCCTCGATGCGTTTGACGAATGTTAGTCCGGCAAGTGCCGCCTTTTCGTGGAGAAGATCGTCACCAGAGAGATCACGCAGTCGATACAGTTCCCACCAACCAGCCTTGTCTTCTCGCCGATGCCATTCAAGCAGCTGTGCCAGCAGCCATCGCGCTTGCTGTCC
>JACQUF010000453.1 GCA_016210435.1 Chloroflexota bacterium | reverse complement strand
GCATAAAGCTCGTCGTCGGTCGCCTCCGCCACGCCCAGCGTCGGTCCCAGGCTCGTCGTGGAAAACAGCCTGGTGGTCGCCAGCTTCGAGGCCGGCTCGAGTACCCGCGCCGCCGCCATCGCCACCACCAAATCCCGCTCCCGGCTGGGGCGCGGGTCCACAAGCGCCTCCAGCCCCAGCTTGCGGGCCGTTCCCAGCACCGCCAGAACATGACCGTGCGGACGGCTACGGTCGTTGTGGAGAGCGTCTTGGGCGGAGATCAGGGTTTCGCCAGCCAGGCCCCGCCGGATCACATCGATCACGGCGGGCGGCAGCATCGACAGGTTGGCGAGCGTGCGCTTCCTGACCCTGGCGCCTTCTCGGTAGGATTGGCGGAGCAAGTAAGATACGTATTCAGTCGCGCCCCGTCGGCTAATCACTTTGACCACGTGCATCGCCCCGGTCGGCCGCCTTGCCATGCACCGGATATTGGCATTTCCCGAAGCGCCTTGTCAAGCGATATTACTGTCTACAATTCCGAAGCTAGACAGCTTCAGGTCATGCGGAAGTTCGGACTAATGGCTGAGTCGGGAGCGGCAGGGGTTGTATTGCCTCGTTCCGCCCTGACCGCTCAGGGATTGACTTCCTGGCGGAAGGTCGTTCTAGAGCAGGGCAGGTTCCATGACGCAACGATCCTTCTCAATAGTCGCAACTGGGTTTTCGACGAGGTTCATCCACAACTCTGGATCGCGTTGACCGCACTCCGCAAAGGGACGCAGTTTTCAGGGGAGGCGACGACGAGGGGACCGTTCGGTTCGATGGACAGCTACGCGCGTGGCATCGCGGACCGACCTGCCCGCATACCGGTCGCAGGGCTGCTGCAATGGAGCGATGTCGCTAGCTTTCCCCTGATTCCTTCCCCAAGAGCGGGAGATGTGTATCTGAAGATGCGGCAGCACTCGCGCTTCGACAGCCCGCTACATCCGTGGAAGGCGCGACCGGTTCGTGAGTTTGACGCCACGAACGACAAACACCTGATGATTCTCGATCCGAAAGGTCGCAAAGGGCTCTGGCCCGTCTATGGCGGCGAATCTTTCAACCTGTGGGAACCCGACACAGGCCGCTACTATGCTTGGATCGATCCTAAGGTCGCGACTGACCACCTCCTCCAGAAGCGAAGGAGCCAAGCGCGCACGCGCTCTTCAGCGTTCTACGGGATGCCGCCGGAATGGATCAACGACCCGGAGTCACTGTCGTTACTGCACCCAAGAGTTGTATTTCGCGACGTGACTCAGGCGAATAATCTGAGAACTGTCCTAGTTGCGCTGGTGCCTCCCAGAGTGGCGCTAACGAACAAGGCTCCTTACCTTCTATCTGGCGAGAACCACATCCGTGATGAGGCGTTTGTTCTCGGGGTCATGGCATCGATCCCGTTCGACTGGGTCGCTCGTCGTCACGTCGAGGTCAGTCTGAATTTCTACGTACTCAATTCGCTACCGGTTCCGCTCCTGGATTCCTCTGAACCCCTTCGTCGAAGAGTAGAGGAAGTCGCAGGTCGCCTCGCAGCTGTCGATGAACGTTACGCGGAATGGGCGAGCGTGGTCGGCGTGAAGGTCGCTTCTGTCAAATCTGAGTCTGAACGTCAAGGCCTGATCTATGAAATCGACGCCCTCATAGCGAAGCTCTACGGACTCGACGAGTCCGATATCCGTGTGATCTTCGAGACGTTCCACGTTGGCTGGGACTACCAAGAGCGCCTGGACGCCGTCCTCCACCACTTCCGGAAGCTCCGATGAACCAGCCCGAATTCCTGACCAACGACGACGGGCAGACGGTGGCGTCGGGTCTTGCCGCGCACCTTAACTCGCTCCGCATGGCCCTGGCTGGCCCTATGGAGCTGTCCATCTGCACGGCCTACCTGAACCCAGGCGGGTTCGGACTGATCGCAGACCAGCTTGAGCCGTTGGACGACGTGCGCTTGTTGCTTGGGGCAGACCCGGACGTTTCTACCTCCAAGCTGCGGCCCCTTTCCGACACCTACATTGACGCTGAGCGAGAACGGCTTGACCGTGCCCTCGAAGGCCAGAAAAAGACCATGGAGG
>JACQUF010000452.1 GCA_016210435.1 Chloroflexota bacterium | reverse complement strand
GGTCGGCGGCGTCGGTCGACATGTGTACGGGACCGCGGTACTCCCCATGCGACGCGATCAGCATGCGGACGTAGCGCTCCGCGACCGCCCGGAATTCGACCGCGGCCCCGGCTGCGGCGTCGTCGACACGGTCTTCCAGATACTGGACCTCGCCCACCAGGTAGGTGAACTGCCCCGGCTTTCATGGAGACCCGGTTTGTTGGGTCCCGGCCAGCGCCGGGGCCGCTGAACTGTAGCAGCCGGTCTCAAATTCGGCTGGCGGGACGTAGCCAATGGCCCACGGTGGTCACACCCCCGGCAAGGGGTTCACATTCCGTGAACCAGATCGTCCACCGGCTGGTGAGGTCGTCGGCAGGAGCGGGCATCGTGGGGAAGCCCGGGCGTAGTGGGCATCGAACCATGTGGACCGGCCGGCGAACGTGTCTAGAACCGACGTCCTGATGGTGTCGTTCGCGTGCGCGCTGATGTGATCTCGCCGCAATGTGTCCGCCACGATCCACACAACCTTCGTCGGCATTCTCCCGTGCACGGCCCGTTGTCCGTGCGAGCCAACTCCAAGGCCGTCAACGCCGAGCGGCCAGGAGCTCGCGGGGGCCTCAACCTGTTGCTGGCCCGGACCAAGGGGCACACGACCCATCGACCCGTGGGAGTATTAGGGTACCCTCACGTGCCAGCTGTCGGCGCCCGTTTCCGCAGCCCGGACTCGGTCAGAAAAGCATGTCGAGGGCGCCGGACAGACCCGGATCGCGTTGATGGTGATCTTCGTCGAGCGGCCTCGGGCCTCGGCCCAGACGGCGGAAACGGAGAGGCCACTGTCACACTTGGTGCCGCGCGCAGCGGAGAACGCGTGTTTCTCAGCGTGCTGGGACTTGGTGGCTGCGCAGTTTTCGGACACAGCCATGCTCCCTCGTGCGGACTGTGCCTCAGGGAGTTCACGCCGCTCGAGATCTCTCTTAGCCTAGGCGCGAAATCCGTTCCGCTTTCGCTGGCGGCCTACAATGCGGACCGTGCGATAGGGGAACCTGGCCGACCTGAACCAAACGGATAAGGAGAATCGTCATGCAGCGTTTTACTAGGACCCCCTGCTACACCGGCGCGGAGGATCCCGAGCGCGGCGAGATCCGCGGCCCCTTGAAGCTCGGAGAGACCGTGGTTATCGAGACGGTCGGCGGCCATGACCAGCACTACGAACTCAAAGGCGAGCTCAAACCCGGAATGGTTATGGAGGTGAAGGAGCCCCGCTGGTCCCGACCGGGAGGGCCGTTCCTGATCGAGGGCATCGAACCCGGCGACTGGGTGGCCATCGAGATCATCGATGTGGAAGTAGGGCCCTACGGCTTCTACCGCAACGGCGGACCCCACTGGGGAAGCGTGCGGCTGATCGCCCCGGTGCGCGACGGCCTGGTCCACTTTCCCCCGGACTTCGTCGTGCCGCAGCGGCCCATGATCGGAGTGGTAGCTTTTGAATCGGTCGACCCGCACCAAATAGATCACGGAGGCAACATGGACTTCAACTCCGTTCAGCACGGCAGCACGGTGCACCTCCGGGCCCAGAAGCCCGGCGGCCTGCTGACCCTGGCCGACGTGCACGCCCGGATGGGGGACGGGGAGTTGACCGGCACTGGGGTCGAGATCGACTCGGCCGTCACTCTGAAGGTGGACCGCTCGCCGGGGTTCCCGTGCAGCGGCCCTGTGGTCGAGAAGACGAAGGTGGTCGAGAGCGGCGAGGAGTTCCTCACGAGCGGCCAGGGGGCCAACTGGGAGGAAGCGGTGAAGATCGCCTGGAGCGAGATGGTGGGGCTGATCGCCGACCACTACGACACCACGGCCGAGCATGCCAACCTCATCGTCGGCACCATCGCCGATGCCCGGCCGGGGTACGCGGCCGGGCTTATGAACCTCCGCGGCTCGGTCCTTGACAGCGTCTATGTGACCTGTCAACTCGCCGTGACCAAGGAACTGCGTCGGACCGGGCAGCCCTTCAGGCCCTGAGCGCAAGCGAAAAAGAAAGTGCGAGATGGAAGAAGGTTCCGTTTCTCCGGGCCTCCGGACTGATCGGCCCGTTTGGAGTCACGGCTAAAGCTCCTCCGCTCTGTCATTCTCGAGAACTGAGTCACGCTGCGGGGTCTGGCGGCTCTCGTTCGCAGAGTCGCCAGTAATTTTCTCTATCAGGCCAACAGGAGGGCACGATGAAGATCACGAATATTGACATCATCCCAATCTATCCGCGGATAGCCCAGCGCAACCAGGACAAGCCTGTGGAGTATAGAGCTTTCAATCACCTCACCGTATTCAGAGTGGCGACGGATAACGGACTGGTTGGCTATGGAGATTGCCGCACTACCCATACAGGCTCCCCAGACCGGTCGACTATAGAACCTCTGCTAGGACGAGACCCGTTTGACTTCATCAACAACAATTTTGTTATCGGTCTGGGCGGCGCCCTCTACGATGTGATGGGAAAGCATTTGGGAATACCGGCCTATAAGCTGATGGGTCAGAAATTGCGGGATGCAGTTTCAGTTGC
>JACQUF010000451.1 GCA_016210435.1 Chloroflexota bacterium | reverse complement strand
CTGCTCGCTCGGCTCGACGCCTCCCGTACCTACGCGCTGGCGGGCCTGCTGCTCCTCGTCTCCGCCATGCTATTGGGCGAGATCTATGCGATCTACATCTCGTATACGGCGAACGCCACGATCCGAGAGAGCTGGATGAACGTGGTAGAGGCAGCGGCCGCCGGTAAGACGCAGAGTGTCGCGGAAAACTTCGCCACCATCTATGACCTCGCCGACAAACGCGGCCGGATCATGAACACCCACTCGCACATGGGCGCGTTCGGGCTCCTGGCGCTCGCACTGGCGATCCTGCAGCCGCTGCTGCCCGCGAGCGCAAGCCTGAAGCGCCGGACCGCCTGGATCTTCGTACTGGGCGCCGTGCTGCAGTTCGGTTGTGTCTATCTGAGTTATTACGTCGGTCCATGGGCGCTTTATCTCGCCGACGCTGGGGCAGTGCTCGTCATCCTGGCGGTGGCCGTTGTACTGTGGTTGTTGCTGCGCCGGCAAGAGGCGGGCGCGGCATTACACGATCTGGTAAAAAATCTCGCGCGGCCCGCAGCCAGCCGCTTTCTGCTCCGCGCAGGGCTGCTCCTCATTCTGCTGGGCATGTTGTTCGGGCTGTTCTACGCCTGGCGGCTCACCGCCCATGACGAGCCTGGCATGTATCAAGCGCTGGATAGTGCAATCGCCGCCGCCGAAGGGGGCGACATTGCAGCCGCTGCAGATCACATCGGGCAGTTCAAGCGGCTCCAGTCCAAGATCGCCATCACGGCCGGGGCCCATTCCCATGCCATCGAGTTCGGTTTCCTCATGCTGTTGCTTGCATTCATACAGAGCCATGTGTTCCTTAGCGAGGCTTGGCGCATGCGCTGGTCCGGGATACTGGCGGCCGGCGCCTACCTCCTCCCGCTATGCGTCTACCTCGCTACCCTGTACGGCCTGCGCGCCGCGGCCTTCGCCGACCTTGCGGGGGGCTTGGTCGTGGCTGGGCTGTTCGCCATGAGCATAGGCGTGGTGCGCTACACCGGCGCCGCCGATTACGCGGGCACGGAAAAATTATGAACAGCGCCGCGCAGCAGGGCCTGTTCATCAGCGCGGTCGCCCTGATGCTCTTCGGCATGGTCTTCGGCCTGGCGATCAATTACGCAGCGGATCACCGGGCGCGGCTCGCGCTGAATGAGGCCTATGATCCGGTATTCGCGCTGCTGAGCGAAGGGGCGGATGCGGAGGCAGTCAACATGCGACACAGCCGGATCAGCGGTACCAGCCTCAGGCACAGCCGGGCCATGGACTTTCACACCCACAGTATCAACATGGGGATACTGGTATTGCTTGCCGGGCTGCTCTATCCCATGATCCCTGCGCGCCGGGCAATCGATGCATGGGCGATCACCGGGCTGGCCATTGCGGCCTGGCTTTATCCGGGAGGATTGCTGCTACAGTTCTTCGGAATGCGACTGGCCGGCGAGATCCTGGCGGCCGCAGGCGCCGTTCTCGCTATCATCACCTTCCTCATGCTGGTGATCCGCCTCTACATTACCCTAGGCACTCCGGCCCCGCATCCCGAACCGGGGCCGGGTACAGGAACCGGTTGAACGGATCACAAACCCCTCTGTCTTGGAGCACAGCCATGGCATAGACCAAGAAAAAGGAAATGCGGGAGGCCATCCTAGCCGCGGCTTACGACCTGTGGGGCGCCTGTGAGGACGGGCGTCCTCCAGCGAACGTGCGTCCCCGCGCCGCTTCAGCGCCAGTTGTAGCGCAGGCTCGCGCCGTACCAGCGCGGTTTGCCCCAGGCCTCTTCCGCGCAGCCGCAAAGCGTGGCCAGGTCGAAGCCCGTGTGGAAGTAACGTTCGTCCGCGAGATTGTTCACGAAAAAGGTTCCCATCCAGCGCCCGTCCACGCTCGCCCAGGAGACACGGGCGTTCGCGAGCCAGTAATCCTCCATGCGCTGGCCGTCGAAGTTGCGGATGTTGTGGAAACGGTCGTCCGTGTAGCTGAAATCCACCTGTACTGCGACCTGGCCGCCCGCGACTTCCTGCGGCCAGGTGTAACGGGCGACACCCGAGAACTGCCATTCCGGCGTGTGTGCGGGTTCCACGTCGCGGAAAATGCCGTTGGCGACCTCGAGGTTGGCGATCTCCGCGTCGATCCAGGAGGCGCCGAGATACAGGTCCAGTCCCTCCACGGGGCGCGTAAAGAGCTCCAGCTCGATGCCCTTGTAGCGCGCGTCGGCGTTGCGCACGAAGCCGGACGATCCGCTGAAGACGAACGCCTGGTAGTCGTCGTAATCGTAGTAGTAAAAGCTCCCGTTCAGACTGGTCGTGCCGTTGAACAGCGTGGATTTGAACCCCACCTCATAGGCCAGCAGGATCTCCTCGCCGTAGGGAATGTCCGCCTCGGGGAGCGGCGGCGTGAAATCGTTGATCTTGCCGTTGAAACTGCCGGCCTTGACGCCGCGGTTGATCGCGACCCACAGGAGCCAGTCGTCGGCGGGCTTGTACTCCATCGCGACCCTGCCGGCCCAGAGCGTATCCGAAGTCTCGTCGCTGAAGGAGGGGTATTCGAAGATGCCGGTATTGAACGGCGGCTGATCGTCGTCCACCAGCTCGTCGTTGGGATTGGGAAACAGGAAGTTGTCGTACCGGAAGTCCTTGTCCTCGAATATCGTGCGCAGACCGCCGATGAAGGTGAGGCGGCTGGTGAGATCGAATTCAAGCTGGCCGAAAATGGAGTACGAGTTGGTCTCGAGGTTGACCACGCTTTCAGTCTCAAAAGGCCCGAAGGGCAGGAGCAGCGTGATGGGCGAATCCGGGGAGAATCCCAGCCCGTGGACGTTGTCGTTGTCGATCAGAAGGTAGTAGAAGCCCGCGAGCCATCGGTACCGGTCGCCCTCGCCGTTCAGCCGTCTT
>JACQUF010000450.1 GCA_016210435.1 Chloroflexota bacterium | reverse complement strand
GCTGCACCGTCCCATCGGTACTGCAATTGTCAACGACCAGACAGTCAGCTACGTCCCAGACTGCCGCAGGTATGCCCTTGATTACCGAATCGATTACGGTCGCGCAGTTGAACGCCGGAACGTAGACCAGCAGCGGCTTGCTGAAGTGCAGGTCGAAGTTCACTTCGTGATAATGCCCCCTTGCATATGACGTCGACTAGCCGCTACCGGTCGTACCGGAACGGACTGGCGAAGCCCGAGAACAGGGGGAGCCGGGCATCTCTTTCGGATATCGTCGGCTCGCGATCTGGCCACGGGATGGCGAGTGAATCCCACCGGATCCCCATGTCGTGCGACGGGTGATACACCGTCGTCACGTTGTAGAGGAGCGTCGCCGTTTCCGAAAGCACGTAGAACCCGTGTGCAAGTCCGTGCGGGATATAGATCTCGTTTCCGAGATCGGATGACAGTTCCGTCACGACATACTTGCCGTAGGCCGGAGAGCCGACTCTGAGGTCTACCACCGTGTCGAACACCGACCCGCTCACGCAGAACACGAGCTTGTCGTACTCGTACGGCGGACCCTGGAAGTGCAACCCACGTAGGACCTTTGCGTCTGACGTGGAGTAGTACTGTTCCTTGAAGTCGCAAACCAGACCGAGATCCTTGAAATGCCCCGCGTGGAATGTCTTGACGAACCGGCCACGATGATCGGAGAGCAGGGTGGGTTTCAGAACGAAGCATCCGGGGATGACCGTCGCCTGGGCCTCAAACACCTTGCCCGATCATCCGTCGAATCCCGGTTGCAAGGTCGACCTTCGGAGTCCAACCGGGCAGCCGTGCTCCTCTGCGCCATGGGGTCATTACTTCCCGGCGTCGATACTGTCGCACTCCCCACTCGATCGCGAGCCGGACGCCCGCGATTTCTTCGTAAAGCGTGACTACCTCCCTCAGCGAAGTCGACTTCCCGGTGCAAACCGCAAAAGTTTCGGGTCTGGAAGCTTGACCGTCAATCAGCCTGCGAACCGCGATCATGAACGCGTCGACGACATCACACACATAGACCAGATCCAGGAGTTGTTCGCCGGGCGACATCGACAAAAGCTGCCCCGTCGACGCGGCCCTGGCCAACTGTGAGATAAGTTTCCCTCGATCGTCATCCGGCCCGTAGGTGTCGAACAACTCGAGGGTGACGACATGCAATCGAAAGGCTTCCACATAGTACTTTACGATCGCGTCGAAGGCCTGCTTCGTGGCCGCGTACAGACACACTGGACTGTAATGGCGGTCTTCGTAGTGCTGCCAGGAAGTTCCCGTATTCACGAGACGACCTATTCCTGACAGCACCATGGCTTCAACCAGTTGGGCCCCCAGCAGCACGTTGCTTTCGATCAAAGGGGTAACGTGCTCTGACTTATGCTCCGCGACGAACAAAGACGCCAAATGGATTACGGCGTCTGGCTGGGCGGCCTTCATGATCGCGAGCATTCCCGCTGTAGTCCCATCATGAACGTGGACGGTGACCGGTTCTCGTGCGTTCCCGAGGAGGGACGCATCCGATCCCGGTCTGACGATTGCATGAACGCGGTCACCATTCTCGGACAGAGTACGGGTGAGATGTCTGCCGACAAATCCGGTGGCGCCGGTCAGCAATAATGTTCTGGGATCCGAGTCAGTCATTCCTGCGGATTTTACCGGGGGCCAGGAACGTCGGCACCTGGGCGCTGATGGAGAGGCGGCGCATGTGAGCAAGTATCAAGCGCTGATAACGAGACTGGGCTTGCCACGAATCTACCCTCATGGCCTGATGCGCCTTGTTGATGTCGCCTGCCTGATGACCTCATCGCTTGCCCGTGACGACACGGTGATGACTCTGGCCGACAACCACGGACATCGCCATATCAAAAACCTTTCCCAGCGTTCTGCAGTCGTCAGGTTCGACGCGACGCTTTGGGCTCCATCGGTTAGCTCCGATATCGCCAACCAGAGAAGTGGCCTGGGGTCGATTCTTGATCGATGGCCGCGCAGGCGGGGTTACCCCTTAAACTATCCCAGGTGTGCGTTTGCTAACTTTGCCGTGGCTATAGGTTCGTAAGCTGTGAACGTCGCGGGTAGGCTTCAATCTCTGTGGCTAGCAGGCTCACGGAGGTATTCCGGTCAAGCGTTCGCATCGCGCGCGGCTCGTCTGTAAAAGCCGAATGATCGATACGCGCCACATGAGAATTCTGGTGGCCACGAGGCACCCGGGTCCGGCGGAAGCAATCGCGCCGGTAGTACGAGAACTTGAAGCCCGTGGACACGAAGTCACACTACTTGGAGCGAGCAACGGTTTTCCCGAATGGAAGCGTCACGGCGGTTCGGCGGCGGTCTTTTCTCGTGTCGGTCTCACATACCTCGATGTTGCCGAGATTTGGGCGGGCGGTGATCCCGGTGGCATGCCAGACTTGTACGGCAGCCAGCTCACAAGACAGTTCCGCCCTGACCGCATCTTGGTCGGATGCCCCGCGGATCCGCTTGGCACCGACGTCGGGATTGAAGAAGTCCTACTGGCTGCCGCAACCGAAGCCTGCATACCTTCGGTGCAGTTCATCGAGTCCTGGGATGTATGGTCCGTCAGGAAGAACGGCAGCCTTGCCGAAAGATTCGCCGTGATCGACAAGCATGCCCGCGCTGTGCTGAGGACGCGTGGTGTGCCTGCGAATCGCATCGCCATTACGGGTCACCCGGGATTCGACGCGCTCATCGCGGAGAACGGCCACGCGGTCGGCAGATTAGAGCATGGCGCCGCCGCCAGCGCTGGTCGGCGGATCGTATATTTCGCATCCGCACTGGTTGCAGGTAATAGCCCCGACGACCTTCTGGGCATCGAATGGGTTGCGGAGTGCGCGGGAGTCGACGACGTAGTCATATTCCGGCGTCACCCGCGCGATCAGCGCGACTACACGGAAGTATTCAGAAAGTATGGGGACCGAATCATCGAACCGACATATTCCGGTGAGGAGGCCCTACGGGTCGCGCAGGTTGCGGTCACCCACTTCTCAACAATGGGGGTAAAGGCGGCCTTGCTCGGCATTCCAACGATCAATATCTTGCTTGACGACGACATTCCCGATGTCCGAACCGCCTGTGGCGGGTACCCACTGAGCCTGATCGGCGCAAGCACGGAGGTGCATTCTAGGGCACAACTCCGCGAAGTCCTTTCGCATCCGCCGGCCGCGAACCCCAGGGCAGCGATCGACGCGTTCCGTCTGGACGGTATGTCTGCAGCCCGGGTTTGCTCGATGATCGCGAGTTGAGGGGCGAGTGTCGGAAGAGGTGAGGGTCGTTTCGTGAGAGTCCTCGTTACCGGAGGCGCGGGGTTCATTGGTTCGCATCTACTGAAGCATCTGTCTGGAGGCAACCACAAGGTCGTCGTGTACGACAACCTGACCGCTGGCCGGGTGGGAACCAATTCGGTCCGTGGAGGGACCGAGTTCATTCTCGGTGACGTACGTGATGATGTCAGGCTCACACAGGTATTCAACGATCTGAAGCCCGAGATCGTTTTCCACCTCGCGGCCATCCATTTCATTCCTGCGTGCGAGTCCAATCCAGCTGAAGCGATCAGCGTGAACGTGGCGGGTACCGCAAACGTTTCGAAGGCATGCCAGGAGTATCCGCCGGCCAAACTGGTCTTCGCATCGTCGGCCGCGGTATATCAGCCTTCGGCGAGGCCCCACAGGGAATCCGATCCTCTCGGACCTATCGACGTCTACGGCGTCACCAAATGTGCAGGCGAGCAGCTTGTCCAGCTTCTTAGCCGAAGGACAGCGGTTTCGTGCGTCATAGCCAGGCTATTCAACGTCTACGGTCCGAACGAGACGAACCCACACGTCATCCCCGACATCACCGCTCAGGTGCAAAGCGGAAAACCCGCGATCGCCCTCGGCGATCTCGAACCGGTACGTGATTATGTCGCCGCGAAAGACGTCGCCAGGGCGCTTATCAACCTTTCGACGCTGAACGAGGGGTCATTGTTGACTACCAACGTTGGTACAGGCCGCGGCACCGCAGTAAGTGGTCTCGTTGAAATCATCCAAAGGAACTGGCCGTCGCCCTTCAAGGTACTTCAGGACGAGAGCAGGCTCAGAAAAGTCGATCGTCCATGTTTGGTCGCCGACGTTTCAGGGCTGCGAGGCCTGATCGGATGGGTGCCCGAATCATCGCTAGAGAATGAACTCGCGGCCTTGCTCAAAGCCCCGTGAAACTGCTCATCGCCACCGATACGGATGTCTTCCCTTACGGGGTAGGCGGGGTTGAACGCTTCGTCTCGAATCTCGCCGCACATCTCACGCGGCTCGGGACTGACGTGGAGGTTGTGTGCGGGACCGACCCGCGAGAACGACTCGAGGGATCCCCTTCACCGGTATTCAAGCTCACACGCCTCCCGTTCCCTGCCGGACGGCTGAGCCTCCTGAGTCGCCGTCGTCTCTCCGCGTCTATCGCGCGTTATATCACTGCGAACGAGAGCCGTTACGATGTTGTTTACGGCCAACAGGAGGCCCTGTGGGCGTACATGGCACGGGGATCGCTGCCGAAAGTCGTGAACTTCCACGGACTCGAGAATTTCAATGAGGCGTCGGTCAGGCGTCGCCTTGCGGGTATCCCCTCTCGACTGATCGACCGACGAATAATCGCTGGCCGCGCGGACCGCGTGATTTCCCTCGGTGGAAGGACGAGCGAGTGCCTTCGGAAGCGTCTTCGCGTTCCGCCGTCCAGGCTGGTCGAGGTACCCAATGCCGTCGACATCGAATCGATCGACCGCTTCGGGCCCCGTAAGGCGGGCTCTGGCGGCCGCCGGAAATGGCTCTTCGTTGGCCGCCTGGCGTACAACAAAGGGGCAGATGTTCTCATCAAGGCGTTTCGGCAGTCTGGCTTCGCAGAAGAGGTCGAGCTACTTGTAGCCGGGTCGGGTCCGCTCGACCGGGCCCTGCGTCGCGCGGGGGCTGGCTTCAACATCGGATTCCTCGGCAGGATAGAAGACCGATCACTGTTTCCGCTCTACTTCGAATGCGACGCGTTCGTCTTTCCAACGTTGAACGAAGGGATGCCGACTGTCGTGCTAGAGGCGATGGCGGCCGGGTTGCCGGTGATCGCATCAGATGTCGGCGCGACACGCACGATGGTCAGCGACGACAACGGCAGACTTGTTCGCCGGGGCGACGTGAACGGGCTGGTATCCGCGATGCGCTGGCTTCATGGGCTGTCTCAAGCCGAAAGGGATGCGCTGGGTCGTCGATCGCGGTATCTGGTGGAAACGCACTACAATTGGCCGGCGGTGGCGAAGCGGACGCTCGAGGTCTGCCAGGAAGTAGCGAGCGTGCCCGAAGGCGTCATCAGACCGGAGCCGGTGGGACAGCCGGGCTCCCCGAGTAGTGCCGACGTATCCCACACGATCCGCGGCGTACAGGAATAGTTCGATGCCAAACGACCGAACGGTGATCGCCGTCATCCCGGCTCGCATGGGATCGTCCCGGTATCCGGGCAAACCAATCGCGCAGATACTGGGAATGCCGATGATCGAACACGTCTACCGTAGGGTGAAGATGTGCAAGATGCTCGACGCCGTTTACGTAGCAACGTGCGATCGTGAGATAGCAGCGGTCGCAGAGAAGTTCGGTGCGCCAACCGTTATGACATCGGACCGCCACGAGAGGGCGAGTGACAGAGTCGCCGAGGTTGCCGAGTCGGTAAGAGCAGGCGTATACGTGCTTGTCCAGGGAGACGAGCCGATGACGACCCCGGACATGATAGACGCGGCAGTACAGCCAATCCTCCTGGAGCCGAAGATCGACTGCGTGAACCTGACGACTGTGATTCAGTCAGAAGAGGAATTCAGGGACCGTAACACGATCAAGGTTGTCATGAGCGCACAGGGCGATGCGTTGTATTTCTCGAGGGAACCCATCCCTCACCCTGGCAAGCTAGGCTTTAGCGCAATACCGCGATGGAAGCAGGTGTGCATCATCCCATTCAGGCGCGCTACGCTCCTGAAATACGCGGACCTAGCGCCGACACCGCTGGAGAAAGCTGAGTCGATCGACATGATGCGCTTTCTTGAGCACGGCTATCGTGTGCGAATGGTTCCAATCCCGGCGGGGACGCATGCGGTCGACACACCGCAGGATCTGAAGGTTGTCGAGGGCCTGATGAGGAACGACCCCCTTACTCGCAGCTACCTGCGTGGCACCTGACCAGGATTTTCTCGGGCCCGATCGTCTCGACGTACTCCGATAAGAGTTGGCAAGCGAACCGCCTATCGGCGCAGCATGTCCCAGCGTAAATGCTCTCCGGACGAGACGTCGACGCCCAAGCGCGTGCCCAGCACCCTGTTGAGATCGTAGGGAAAGATCGCGTCTTTGGGCGCTGGACGCAACACTTCGATTAGCTCGCGGGTTAGCGACGTGCCTGCCTTCAGATTTCGCGCTGCACGCAGGCATCGACGCTGCACAACCACCGTGTCCTGCTCATTTCCCGCAACTCGCTTGTCCCCGTCGCCTAGTGCCGACTCCAGCTCCCGGGCCCGGTCCACCATGTCCCGCCAAGTCTTGGGCGTCATGGAAAAAACGTGGTCCGGGCCGGCGCGAGAAGTATCGTCGGTGAAATGCTTTTCTACGATTCGGGCGCCCAGGGCGATCGCTCCCAGGACCGTAGCGTGCCCCGGCGTGTGGTCTGACAGGCCGATCACAAGGTCGGGGAACATGGCGCGATACGTGTGAAGTACGTTCAGGTGGATGTGTTTGAAGTTCTCCGCGCTGGCGGTGTAGTTAGTGTTGCACTGCAACAACGCTAGATGGGGATTGATCCCGCGGACGGTGTGCACGGCCCGCTGGACATCGCCGATGTCCGAGGCGCCCGTGGAGAGGATGATGGGTTTACCTTTTCCCGCGATCTTCGCCAGAATCTCAAGCCACGTAACATCGCCCGATCCGATCTTGTACACGTCAACGAACGGGTCTACGAGGTCCACCGATTCAAAGTCGTAGGGCGCGGTGAAGAAGTCTATGCTCACCGCATCACATGCCTCTTTGAGCGCGCCAGTCCATTCCCCCGGCAAAGCCGCCGCCTGATAAACCTCGTAGACCGACTTCTTCCATGTCGCCTGGTGAGAAAGCTGCCCACCCAACCGCGCGAAGCCGTATTTGCTCACGATCTCTGGCGCACGGAAGTGCTGGAACTTGGCGGCGTCGGCGCCAGCGTCTTTTGAAAGGCTGATCAGCATCTTCGCGCGTTCAAGATCGCCATCGTGGTTGGCCGATATGTCGGCGATGAAATAGGTAGGAGTGTCGTCACCTATGCGCCGTTGCCCGATCCGTATCTCAGCCATTCTCATCCCCTCCGTCGTTCAGCCCGAGATTGCGTTGCCGGGTCCTTTGGACCCGGCCTTGAGAGCGACGGCGAACCCGTCCTCGCGTAGTTGTCGAAAGCGCGAAAGACCCTTCCGCACGCCAGGGAGTGCCCGTCCTAGGGTCAACTCGGCCTTGGTGACATTCAGTGAAGTATCCCTTGGCCGGGCCGCCGCCAGGTTCTTTGACCGGATCGATACATCTTGAACCAAGTGCTCGTTGAGTCCGAACTCCCGCGCGACCCCTCGCGCAAAGTCGGCCTTGCTTACGGTCTCGCTGCCGGCTACGTGATACACACCGCCGCAGTCTTCTCTGAGCATGTCCAGCAGCGTGTCAGACAAATCGTTGACCAGAATGGGCGAGAAGAAGACGTCCTGGAAACCGGTCACGACCTGTCCGGCAGTCAATGTTTCGAAGATCCATTCGGCCAGGCTCGGCCTGGGTTGTATATTCCAGCCATAGATGTTGGTTCGTATGATCAGACACCCCGGACACTGCTTAGC
>JACQUF010000449.1 GCA_016210435.1 Chloroflexota bacterium | reverse complement strand
TCCAGAAGCTGTGGATCACGTCCTCCGAATTCAGAACGATGCGCACCGGCGTAGCGATGGGGATATGCACCTCGTTGGCGGTGACCACGTCTTCGCCGGTGTATTGGATTTCCCACCACCACTGGTGGCCGGTCACTACGACTTCCAGGTTCGCCGCCGCTTCGGTGGCCTCACGATCGAGGCGGAAGATCATATTGATGGTAGGAATCGCGATGACGGCGAGGACGATCGCCGGCGCGATGGTCCAGGCGACCTCGAGGCGGTTATTCCCGTGCATCTGCTCGGGGAACCCTTCTGCCTTGCGACGGCGGTATTTCAATGCAATGAAGATGATGGCCGCTTCGACGACGAACAGGACCGCCATCGCGACCCAGAAGATGAGGGCGAAAATGTCCTTCTGGCTCTCGGCAACGGGCCCGGCCGTGCCGAAGGTGGACTGGGGGTGGTCAGGCGTGCACGCGGCGAGAGCCGCGAGAGCGACCAAGAAGATCGCGAGAAGCGAGAAACCGCGCACGCGATTCGAGATGCCTTTGTGCATCACTCTGTCTGGCGAAGCTCCCGTGCCGACGGACGGTGCTTGTATTTTCCGCCCCGGTGGCGTGGCACTGAGGCGCGTTTCAGGCCTGCGCCATTTGTGCTTTCCGTAACAATCGAATTTGAGCCGGAAGCATAACATCACATTCTCACGAGATGCAACCTGAACGATAGCTGTGTGGACTGGACCAGGCAATGGCCGGCACTGCCCTCGTAATTGCGACCCGAAATCCGGGCAAGCTCCGCGAGTTCAGGCGGCTGCTGGCGTCGCTCGATGCGCGGGTGATCTCCCTGCAGGATGCCGGCGTGACTATCACCGTGGAAGAAATCGGCAACACCTACCACGAAAACGCGAGGCTGAAGGCGATCGGCTATGCCAGGGCGGCTGCGGCTGTCACTCTCGCGGACGATTCGGGAGTCGAAGTCGACGCGCTGGGTGGCGCCCCGGGCGTGATGTCAGCCGTATACACCGGGCCGGGCCAGTCAGACGCGCAACGCACGCGTCATCTGCTCGAGCTGATGAAAGGAATTCCGCCAGAGCAACGGACTGCGCGGTACAGGGCGGTCATCGCGGTTGCCATGCCGCGCAAGAGCGGAACCTCCTGCAGGCTGTTCGAAGGGACCTGTGAGGGAAGCGTTGCACTAGAGCCGAAGGGCGAAAACGGGTTCGGCTACGACCCGGTCTTTTTCGTACCGCGTTTTGGCCGGACGATGGCGGAACTATCGGATGCCGAAAAGGACGCCATCAGCCACCGCGGCAACGCCGCGCGCGCCGCATCACCGTACCTGAAACAGACCCTCCTCGAGTACACTTGGACTGATGAGCCTAGAGACACGCTCCGCAACCCTTGATTCGTTTGGCAGGCCGTTACGCGACCTGCGCATCTCGGTCACCGACCGGTGCAATTTCCGGTGTCCTTATTGCATGCCGGCCGAGATCTATGGCGAGCGCTACCAGTTCCTTCCAAAGGACCAACTGCTTTCCTTCGAAGAGATAACGAGGCTGGCGCGCATCTTCGTGAGCCTGGGCGTTGTCAAACTGCGGCTGACCGGTGGTGAGCCGACCATCCGGGCACAGCTTCCTACGCTCGTCCGCATGCTGGCCGAAATCGAGGGCGCAGAAGACCTGACCCTGACTACGAATGGCTATCTTCTTGCCCGTATGGCCAGCGAACTGAAAACTGCCGGCCTTGACCGGATCACGGTCAGTCTCGACAGCCTTGACGAGGAAGTTTTCAAGCAGATGAATGGCCGGGGATTCGGGCCGGAGCGTGTGCTTGACGGAATCGAAGCAGCAGAGGCGGCCGGGCTCAGCCCGATCAAGATCAATTGCGTGGTCCAGCGCGGGATCAATGATCACACGCTGGTCGACCTCGCCCGTCGCTTCAAAGGCACCGCCCACACGGTCCGTTTCATCGAATTCATGGATGTAGGCACGCTCAATCGCTGGGACATGAAACAGGTCGTGCCCGCGGATGAGATCGTTGCTAGGATCGACGCGAAGTTTCCGCTCGAGCAGATCCCGCCTTCGTACCGTGGCGAAACGGCCCTCAGGTACCGCTACAGGGACGGGTCGGGCGAAATCGGCGTGATCGCTTCCGTGACGAAGCCGTTTTGCGGCGATTGCACGCGGGCCCGGCTGACGACCGACGGGAAGCTGGTGACCTGCCTCTTTGCAGCTGGCGGGAAAGACCTGAAGGGTCCGCTCCGGTCGGGCGCAAGCGATGACGAAATACGCGCCACGATTCAGCACCTGTGGTCGAAGCGGCAGGACCACTATTCGGAAGAACGGGCGGGGCTGGTGCTCACCGGCGGGGCACTCCAGCACCGCCGCAAGATCGAGATGTATCAGATCGGCGGCTGACGCTGGTGCCCCGGACGGGATTCGAACCCGTGATCTTCAGCTTGAAGGGCTGACGTCCTGGACCGCTAGACGACCGGGGCATGATCGGGAACGCAGGAGGTCCCCTCTCCCGCCGGGAGAGGGCGAGGGCCGCGTGGAATAAGCGCAAGACCCAGCATACCAAAGGGCCTTCTTAACGGGCCGAGCGTCGCCGTGAACCCTTCGACCAATCTCAGGGCGGTGCCTGGTTGGGTCTGTCGTCCTCGCTTCAGGGGAAAGCTGGGCCGGCTCGGCCGGGGTCTCAGCTGGTCCGCCCGTTACGGGTAGATTGCCAGAGCCTCTAGCCCCGCTTTCTCGGGCAGTCCGCACATTACGTTCATGTTTTGAACGCCTGATCCGGCGGCGCCCTTCACGAGGTTGTCCAGCGCGG
>JACQUF010000448.1 GCA_016210435.1 Chloroflexota bacterium | reverse complement strand
TTGCGGCAGCTGAACTGACCTCCTTGGTGTCGCCAGTTCGCCTTTGGCGTACGAAGGGCCTGTTGACCTGCGCAACAGATCCCTTCGGCAGGCTCAGGGCAAGCTCTTCGTCGCCCCGTTGGGATCGGGGCTCCTCAGGACGACAAAGGGTTATCCGATGGTGACCGGCTTTCCACTCGCGGCAGAACGATACGCGGCCATGATGACCTCGATGTGGTGGACGGATACACGGGCGTTCATCTCAGGTTCCGAGCGGCGGTCAAGGCAGTCCAGAAACGCCCTGATGTCCGCTTCCTGCGTGAATTCCTCGATAGGCAGCCACTGGTTCTTCGGGCGTGGCCGGACCTCCCTCTGCGTGGAAGACCACATCGCCATCGGGTCCCAGGGATGAACCGGCGGCATCTCAAATGGCGGTTCGTCGCTGAACACCTTCACGTGCGGGTCCGAATCCGTAAAAGTCAGCGCTCCCCTGGTCCCGGCGAGTACCACGCGGCGCAGCCCTGCTCGGGGATGGCTCGTCCATCCGATGCGTCCCCCTGTGGCCGTCGCTACAGTCCCGTTTTCGAGCTCCATTGTGATCGTGCCGAAGTCTTCGATATCCAGCCTGGCGTGCTCGGCGAAGAAGTAGTTGGCTGTCGTCGCGTAAACGCTGCTAGCGCGCGCCCCCGCCAGCCAGAGCGCGGTTGAGACCGAATAGACGCCCATGTCGAGGAGCTCCCGCTTGGCCTCAACGAACGTCCACCGGTCTGGCGAAGGTGCTTCCTTTCGCCGCCGACCCGTGTACGGAGCGGTACCCGGCCGGCCCTTGGCCATCAGCATGTCCGAATGAACTCCGAGGAGGTCGCCGACGGCGCCTTCCCGAACAGCCTTACGCGCGCGCTGCTCCCATGGCCCGTTGATGTTGCTGAACATCTGGGCAAGAACGCTGGCCTTCTCTACCGCGTCGGCGATGCGCCGGGCATCCTCGACGCTTCCGGCAAGCGGCTTGTCGAGGTAGATATGCTTGCCGGCCTCCGCGCAACGCGTGGCGACCCGCCCCCGTCTCTCAACGTCGGCGCACATGCATACGACGTCGATGTCATCACGCCTCAGCGCGGCGTCCAGGCCATCGATATACGGAACGCCAAGCTCTGAGGCCAGCAGGCGGTTGAGCCCGGACCGGTAGTCGGGCAGTCCGGACTCGTCTGCGACGGCGACGACCCGGCAACGTGGGTCGGTGGCGAACCCCCGAGCGTACCCTTCGAGATGGGTTCGATTCCCGCCGATCAGAAGGACCCCATGAGCGGCCATCTAAAGGGCCCCTGGCGTATGCAGGACGGGTGTTTCGTGGTAGATGGTGCCGCGGGACCCGATCACAACGACGTCATCCGCGGCAAACCGGCCCCCCGGCGTTGCGACGACCACTGCAACCTCCCCGGTTGACCAGATCAGGGTTTCGACGGCATGCCCGGTACCTGGCTTGCCCACCCGGTGAATCCCCGCCGGTTCGGAGCCGAACCACATCACAACTGCCCGCCGGGCCCGTACCAGGGCGTGGACGTCACCATCCTCCCCCGTGTGGCGTGCAAGCCACCTGACCGCGGCAGGGCGGCCGATCCGCCCGGCCAGGATGGCCGTGTGAACGGCGGTTTCGAGGCTGGTGTCTCCCGGCTGTGGTTGCTGCATGTGTCTGGACCCACCCCCACGCCGTCGCTCCATCCCCTCGGTGAATGAGGAGAGGAATTTGCCGGCAATTGCACTGTGACGACGCAAAGACTTGAGAAGCGAGCGCAACATACAACATCCAGGTTCAGTTCTTCAGCATGTCCGGGAATGCCGATGGAGAGCGCATGAAGCTGTTCAACACCGCAACACGTCGCAAGGAAACGTCTGGTCCTGGATGCGAGCGGCCCAGCCGCGTAACCGTTATCATCTGGGCCGATTGTCATGGTGGGAGACCTGGGCGTCTTCGGGTAAACGAACCTGAGATGAACTGCCCGCGCTGTGAAACCCCGAACCCGGAAGGCGCTCGATTCTGCACGAATTGTGGCGGCCCGATGCAGACTGCCTGCCCGCAATGCTCCTCACCGATTCCTCAGGGGGCAGCTTTCTGCCCGATGTGCGGGCACAAGGTAGGGCAGCAGCGTGTCGCCGCTCGTGCGCCTGCCTTGCAGCGATACGTGCCGGCGGAGCTGATGGCGAAGCTGGAATACGCACGCTCGCACGGAGGAATGCTGGGCGAGCGTCGGACGGTGACGGTGCTCTTCTGCGACGTCAAGGGCTCGACGTCCGCGGCCGAGAAGCTCGACCCCGAAGAATGGGCCGAGATCATGAACGGCGGGTTCGAGTGCCTGATCGCACCCGTATACCGGTACGAGGGCACGCTGGCGCGGCTCATGGGTGACGCGATCCTCGCCTTCTTCGGCGCCCCGATTGCGCACGAGGACGATCCCCAGCGTGCGGTGCTCGCCGCGCTCGAAGTCCTGGACGAAGTCCAGCCGTACCGCGAGAAGGTCAAGGCACGTTGGGGTTTCGACTTCAATGTCCGGGCCGGCATCAATACCGGGCTCGTCGTGGTTGGCGAGGTCGGTTCGGACCTTCGTATGGAGTACACGGCGCTCGGTGACGCGGTCAACCTTGCTGCCAGGATGGAGCAGACGGCCGAGCCCGGGACCGTGCAGATCGCGGAAAACACGCACCGGCTGGTGGCACCGCTGTTCGACTTCAAAGAACTCGGCGCTGTCGAGGTCAAGGGTCGTGCGGAACCTGTCCGGTCATACCGTGTCCTCCGACCACGCGCGGAGCCGGGCCGGCTGCGGGGACTGGCAGGTCTCGAGGCACCCCTGATCGGTCGCGAGACCGAGTACCGCTCGCTGAAGGCGGCCCTGGCAGAACTGCGCGCGGGACGTGGACAGATTGTCTCCGTGATCGGTGACGCCGGCGTCGGCAAATCGAGACTGGTGGCCGAGGTTCGCAAGGAAGTGAACTCGGAGACCGTGACCTCAACGGAACGCGCGACGGGATCGTCGGAACGGCCGCCGGTCGCCTGGTATGAAGGCAGGTCGTTCTCATACGAGACGTCCACGCCATATGCACCGTTCGTCGACCTGCTGGTCGAATGCCTTCGCCTGCGATCGCGGGACTCGCCGGCGGAAAAGTACGCCAGGCTCAAGGCAGAAGTTGCCAGTGTGATGGCGGACCGGACCCTGGACGTTGCGCCGTTCCTGGCCACGATGCTTCAGCTGCCGGTCGAAGGCGAGGACTTCGAACGAGTCAAGTACCTGGCGCCCCCGCTACTGCGCGCGCAGGTCTTCCGTGCGACTTGCGAGTTCTTCGGCAGGCTGGGCCGGAGCAGGCCAGTCGTGCTCGTGTTCGAGGACCTGCACTGGGTAGACTCGACTTCCCTGGAACTGATCGAGCACCTTCTTCCGGTCACTGAGCAGTCGACGCTGATGTTGCTCGCCGTTTACCGTCCACAGCGACAGGACCCATCCTGGAAGCTTCACGAACTCGCGAGCCGTGATTACGCGCACAGATATACGTCCTTGATGCTCGAGCCCCTGGATGCAAAGGACACCCGTACTCTCGTCAACACGCTCCTGCATATCGAGGGGCTCCCTGACCACCTGCGGGACCTGATCCTGAAGAAATCGGAAGGGAACCCGTTCTTCGTCGAAGAAGTAATCCGTTCTCTGATAGACAGCGGGTCAGTGAGACGCGACAACGGGGTCTGGCACGCGACACGGGAGATCGCGGATATCGCGGTCCCCGATACTATCGCGGGCGTTATCACCGCCCGTCTGGACAGGCTTAGTGAGTCAGCCAGGCCGGTGGTCCAGACGGCGTCGGTGATCGGCCGCGAGTTTGGTTTCGACATCCTCGCCGAGATCTCTGAAACACCGGAATCGCTCGAAACAGCCCTTGTCGATCTCCAGCGCAGGGGCCTCGTGCGGGAAAAGAGCCGCCTTCCGTCGAGGGTCTTCATGTTCAAGCATGCGTTGACCCAGGAGACGGCCTATTCCACATTGCTCCTGAGCCGCCGGCGGGACTTGCATCGCAAGATTGCCGGCTCGTACGAGCGAAGCGATTCGGGCAGGGCAGGGGAAATTGCTCGTCACTATCTCGAGGCACGAGAGGCCGAGAAGGCATTGCCCTGGCTCGTGGAAGCCGGCGACCAGGCCGCGAGGTCTTATTCCACAAGAGAGGCAATCGATTACTACCTGAAAACGATGGGGATCGTCGACCAGGTCGCAGATACGACGCACCCCAGACGGGCGTTCGAGGGGCTCGGCGGCGCATACGTGTTCGCGAACGAAGCCGGCAAGGCGATGGAAACGTACGAGCGCATGCTCGAGTTCGCGAAGGCGAGGAACGATCGCCCGATGCAGGTTTCCGCGCTCAACAAATCGGGCTTTGCGGCAGGGCTTCGGATGGGGCGGCTAGAAGAGGCCGAACGGAGGCTCGCAGAAGCGGAACGCCTCGCCCGGGATTGCCAGGACTACCCGGGGCTCCTCGAACTGCATATCACGCACTGCTTCATCAATACCACCACCGGCCGGTTTGCGACCGCGATGGACCATCTATCGCAGTCCGCGCAGCTTGGCAAGGACCTTGGGGCAGGCCCCGCGCGGCTGCTCTCGCTGACACACATCTCGTTCGTCCTGACCCTCATGCGCCGCTTCGACGATGCGTGGGGCGTGATCCAGGAGGCGAAGCAGCTGGCGCTCGACCTGGGCCACCGCGAGCACTATGCGGAATTGCTCGCGGCGCCGGTTGCCATGCGACACCTGCGAGACGGCGATCTGGACGCCGCACGGCGCTCGGCGGAGGAAGCGTTGTCAATCGCTTCGACGATCCGCGCAGTCAGTCCCGAGGCGGATGCTGCATTGATGCTGGGAGGGATTGCCCAGGCGACAGGCGAATACGAGAAGGCGATGGAATGGCATCGCCGGGCAGCCGAGGCCGGCAAGATGGCCGGATTCCCCTTCATGGAGGCGGTTTCTCTCTGCGCGCTCGGCACCGATTATTTCCAGATCGGGCAGGAGCACCGCGACCGCGTCCTCGAGTTGCATGGCCAGGCCAAGGTCCTGATGGAGCAACCGCTCGGAATGGCTTATGGCGCGATGTGCTGGGCGGACATTGGCTTCTGCTATCTCAGCCTCGGAGACCTCGTTCAAGCGGACGAATGTTTCGTGAACGGT
Organism: Chloroflexota bacterium; assembly: GCA_016210435.1. Lineage (GTDB taxonomy): Bacteria > Chloroflexota > Dehalococcoidia > Lucifugimonadales > Lucifugimonadaceae > VGZT01. Next base: position 2,025 of record JACQUF010000448.1, on the reverse strand, counting down.
CTGACCAGGCCTTCCGCTCCGATGTACCTGGTCGAGCCGTTCCTGATTGCCGGACGGGCGCTCGTGGCGCTTGCAAAGGGAGAAGCGGCAGAAGCGGTGCGGCTCGCTGCGGAAGCGGAGCAGTCTGCATCGAAGCACGGCATGAAGAACTGTGAACCGATGCTCGGCCTGGTATCAGGCCGGATCGAGGCCGCCCGCGGCCGTCTGTCCGAGGCTCTTGCGAGATTCGAGTCTGCCGAAGCGGCTGCCGTTGCTATGAAGATGCTGCCGATGGTGTGGCAGGCCCGCGTAGCCGCGGCAGGCATACTCAAGGCCCAGGGCCGTCAGGAAGAGGCCGGCGTAAGGTCAGCCGAGGCAAGGGCGGCCATCGACGATATCGCGGGCGATTTCAAGGATGTGACGTTACGGGAGCAGTTCCTGCGCGGCGCGCTGGCCCGCTTCGCCTCGTAGCCGGCCGCGACCGGTAAACGCCATGCCTGTCACTGACTCGACCATCGACTTTCTCAAGAAGGTGCCTCTTTTTGCCGGCCTTTCCGACGCCGACCTGCAGACTGTCTGCGAGGCGGTCCAGTCAGTGCGGCTTTCTACGGGCGAGCTGCTTTTCAGCGAGGGCGAGCCTGGAGACCGGGCCTACGTGGTCCGGGAAGGGCAGCTGGAGGTCTTCAAGACGGCTGCCGGGCGTGAGACGACGCTTTCGAGCCGCGGACCCGGGGACGTGATCGGGGAGATGGCCATCATCGAGAGCGCGCCGAGGATGGCCAGCGTCCGGGCAAGGTCAGACGCGGAGCTGCTCGCGATCGGCAAGAAGGACTTCGATCGCCTCATTGCGACCAGCCACGATGCGACGCGTGCCATATTCAACGCGGTTCTAAGTCGGTGGCGGTCAACTGAGGCGGTGCTCAGGCACAGCGAACGAATGGCCCAGCTGGGTACCCTGACCGCGGGCGTGGCGCATGAGATGAACAACCCCGCGGCCGCGGTCAAACGGGGCGCGGACCAGCTAAGCCAGGCGCTCGAAGAGTATGCGTCGGCCGCGCGGTCGCTCGCTTCAGCCTCGCTGGATGAATCGAAGTTGAAATCGGTAGTTGCGCTGGAGCGACAGGCCGGTAAGTTCGCCCCCTCTCCTCGATCCTCTCCCACGAGGGGAGAGGAGGAGGCGACCAGGGTCGACCTGGACCCTCTGGAGCGCAGCGATCGCGAGTCCGCACTCGAGGGGTGGCTTGCGGCGCGCGGGGTCGAGGCAGCGTGGGAGCTTGCTCCCGCACTCGTCGAACTCGGACTCGAGCCCCAACTTTTCGACACGGATCTGGCGGACCTCGATCCGATGCAGACCGCGGCTGTTGTCAGATACGTGGCGGCCAGCCGGACAGCCCAGGCCCTGGCGCGCGAGATCGGCATGGAGGCCGGGCGCCTGAGCGAGATCGTCAAGGCGCTGAAGTCGTATTCGTACCTGGACCAGGCGCCGGTGCAGAACGTCGATATCCAAGAGGGAATAGAGAACACGCTCGTGATCCTCAGTCACAAGCTCAAGCAGGGCATCCAGGTCAAGCGAGAGTTCGCGCGGAACCTTCCGAAGGTCGAGGCGTACGGGAGCGAGCTCAACCAGGTATGGACGAACCTGATCGATAATGCGATCGACGCCATGGCCGGCAGGGCCGGGGAACTGACGGTCCGTACATACCGGGAGCGGGATGGGATCGCGGTCGAAGTCGAGGACAACGGCGCGGGAATCCCGCCAGAAGTGAAGCCGAAGATCTTCGACGCTTTCTTCACCACCAAGCCGCCGGGGAAGGGCACGGGGCTCGGGCTTAACGTCAGCTACAACATCGTCGTGCACCGCCATCGCGGGTCAATCGAAGCGGAATCGCGTCCCGGCAAGACCACGTTCAAGGTGTGGCTGCCGGGGAGGCTGAAGGCGTAGCAAGGCTCTCAGGACTTGAAAGGTCAGATTTAACGGAAAGGGTTTTCATGGAGTTGGCGAGGCCGATCATTCTTGCGGTGGACGACGACCGCGCGGTGCTGGGA
>JACQUF010000447.1 GCA_016210435.1 Chloroflexota bacterium | reverse complement strand
TGAGGTAATCACTGGCTTCGGCAGGCTCGGCACGTGGTTTGGCGCCGATTTCGTCGGAGTCGTCCCGGACATCATGAGCTTCGCCAAGGGGATCACGAGCGGCTACTTCCCCAGGGGAGGCGCGATCGCGAAGGCTGAGATTGCGGATGTCTTTAACGGTGGCCCGGAAGCCACGTTCAAGCACATGTTCACGTACACGGGGCATCCGGCCGGCGCCGCCGCGGCCTTGAAGAACATCGAAATCATGGAACGCGAGAAGCTCGTTGAGAACGCGCGTGCGCGAGGCGAGCAGCTCAAGGAGCGGCTGGCCGTCATGAAGGAGAAGCACCCGATCATCGGGGACGTCCGCGGGACGGGGCTCATCCAGGGGATCGAATTCGTGAAGGATCGCAAGACAAAGGAGCATTTCGACCCGAAGGTGAAGCTCAACGCCCGCCTGACCGCGGGTCTCGCGAAGCGGAAGGTCTGGATCCGAGTGCCAGCATTCATCCTTCCCATCGCTCCGCCGCTCGTGATCTCAAAGGACGAAATGGACCAGCTCTGCACTGCTATCGACGAATCGATTAGCGACGCCGAGCACGAACTGGCCGTCGCCTGATCCCCTGGAACCAACCTGCTGGCGCGGGCTCTCAGCAACACGCTCGTTCTGAAGAGATACCCAGTTTGGCCAGGGAAGCCACAGTAACCTCGGCCGCGACCGCGGAGGCAGCGGAAGCGCCCAGCGAGTCTCCGAGGCTGATGATCGGCCTTTCGGCCGGGCACGCCGTGAAGCACTTCTGCCAGGGCTCGCTTCTGATCCTCATGCCGAGCATTCGCGGGACCCTCGGAATGTCCGACGTTGATGTCGGCGGGATGTTCACGGCCCAGCAGATCTCGAGCGGAACGGTTAACGCCCCGGCCGGGATCCTGACGGACCTGTTCCGCCGCAGGGTCGCGCTGATCCTGACCGTGAGCATGGTCTGCGTGGCGCTCGCCTATTTCTTCGTCGGGATTACACGCTGGTACGGCCTGCTGATCTTCGCCGCGGTTATCCTGGGCGCGGGCACATCGCTCTGGCACTCGCCGGCATTTGCGACACTCGCGTCACGCTACCCAGAGCGGCGCGGTCTGGCTATGGCGGCGCACCTGACCGGCGCGCAGGTCGGCGATACTCTGGCGCCCGTTCTCACGGGCCTCGTGTTGGGCGGGATCACCGTTTCAACCGTCGTATGGGGCGGCTTCCACTGGCGCTCGGTTGCCCTGTTCCTGGTAGTCCCGGCAGGCCTCACCGCACTTCTGGTCGCCACGTTTTTCCGTAGCGGGGCTGTCGGCGCGCCGCAGGTGTCACTACGCCAGTACCTTGCTGCGACGCTACGCCTGTCCAGGAATCCCGGCGTCCTGGGGATGGTCGCGCTGCACGGGATGCGCGGCGCGACGCATTCCTCGTTTCAGATCTTCCTCGTGCTCTACATGAGCGATGTTCTCGGGTACAGCTCGCTGCTGGTCGGCGTCCATATTTCTCTGCTCACGCTTGCGGGAGTGGTATCGACGCCGCTCTTCGGTGCGATCTCCGATCGAATCGGCCGTCGCCCGCTGATCGTGTTCAACATGACTGCGGTCGCGGTCATCATCGGCTCTTTCACCTGGATCGAGGGAGGCTGGCCTTTCGCAGTGATGCTGGCGCTGCTCGGCGTCGTCCTCTTCTCGGTCATGCCGACCATCACGGCCGCGGCGATGGACGTGACGGAGAAGGGTTCCGAAGGGACTTCGATCGCGATGATGTTCGCGGGCGGCGCGGTAATCGGCGCGGTGGCGCCTGTCGCGGCGGGTGCGATCAATTCATCGTGGGGTTTCCAGGGCGTCGTGCTGTTTGCGTCGGCAACTGCCGCGGCAGGTGTCGTGACCGCGATCGCGGTGCCTATGGCGAGAAGGCGGCGTTAGCGCGGACCGCCCTCATCCGGCCTTCGGCCACCTTTTCCCCGTTGGGGCGAAGGGCTGAAAACTGACCCCCAAAGGGGCGAGGGAATCAGGGATTAACCGCCCGCGGCGACCGGAGTCAAGGCGCCGTGGCCGTTGACTTCGACCTCCAGCCATGGCAGGAACGGGCGCCAGGCATCCATCACCTGGCCTACATGGAAGAACGCGTACGGGTTGGGCCGCGGCGGATGGGGCTCCCGGAGAAGCCTCATGTGAGCCTCAGCAGGCGTACGCCCGGCCTTCCGGTGGTTGCATTCGGTGCACGCACTGACGACATTCGTCCAGGTCTGTAGCCCACCCCTGGAACGAGGGATCACGTGATCAAGCGTAAGGTGCTTGGTCTCAACTCCGCAGTACTGGCAACGGTAGCCGTCACGAACGAATACTTCCCGGCGGGAAAGTCGCCGCTGATGAAGGGGGCGCTTTACCAGATACACCAGCCGGATGACGGTCGGCGCACGCATGGTCAGGTATGCACTGCGGATGTAGAGCCCGTCGACATCCAGGGTCTCTGCCTTGCCCCGGCCGAGTAAAGATATCGCTCGACGTACATCACAAATGTTTAACGGCTGATAATTCTGATTCAGCACGAGCACCGCGGAGCGGATGGCCGACCGCGGTGCCGGATGTTCACCCTCCCGGGCTGATACCCCGTCGCTGGACATAAACTTTCACCTAACCCCTATCGACACGTGACTCCAATATATCGAATGCCGTGCGGAATTCGACAGGCACAAGCCCCATGGTATCGCCCGGCACGAAGTCAACGATCTCTACTAATACTGGCACTAATGCCGACCCGATGAGAAGGCCGTCCACCTTGTCCCTGGCATTCGACCCAATATACCGTTCGACCGTCGCGTCCATCCTGGATTCATCGCCCTTGTCCGCCGGGTCGAAGACGTAGGCGAACCTGGCGAGCACCATCGTCAACGCCAGCGTGGCCAGAACACCCACGATCATACCGACCACCGCGCCTGCCAGCTTGTCGAGCCAGGCGGTCATCGTGATCTTGAGCGCGACCCCCACGATACTCGAAGCTACCGACACACCTATGAATACGACGATGAAAATAACGACGTAGCCAATCGCGGTGATGACGGCCTCATTGGTGATCGAGTCGGTGAACGCAGGGACAATACGGCCGGCGAACTGGCCGGCCAGCAACATCGCAAGCCAGAGGCCGGCGACGGTGAGGGCGGTGCGAACGGCCCCCGTTCGCAGGCCGAAAATGGCGCCGGCTACCACGAGCGTTAGGATTGCCCAGTCAAGAAGGTTCATGCGGCGTATAAGTATGAACCACCATGCCTTACGAGATCTAACGAATGAAGCGACAAGGGGTCTTCCAGATAGCCATCGACGGGCCGGTGGGGGCGGGCAAGACTTCGGTTGGCCGGCTCCTTGCCAGGCGGCTCGGCTGTCGCTTCCTGGATACCGGACTCACCTACCGCGCAGTCGCCCTCGCCGCCCTGGACAGGGAGATCGACCTGAAGGACTCCGCCGCGCTCGGCAGCCTCGCTGCGACCATGCGCCTGGCAGTGGGCGGGGACCCGGATGGGGAATCGAAAATCCTGGTAGATGGGAAAGACGTCAGCGCCCGGCTCAAATCAGAGAGCGTGAGCGACGCGGCCTCGCTGGTATCGGCAGTTCAGGAGGTGCGCCGGCATATGGTGGCGGCCCAGCGGAGGATAGCTGCGTCCGAATCGATCGTCATGGTCGGACGGGACATCGGCACCGTCGTGCTCCCTGACGCCGATCTGAAGATTTTCCTGACAGCCACACCGGAAACGCGGGCACGCCGCAGATACGACGAGCTTGTGGGGCGTGGCGAAGCCGCATCGTACGATGAGATCCTTGCGTCGCTGCGCGGGCGGGACCGGCGGGATTCGGAGCGAGACGCCTCGCCGCTCAGGGCGGCCAGGGGCGCGCATGTCGTGAAGACGGACAACATGGAGCTCGAAGAAGTCGTGTCGGCTATCGAGAAACTGGCCGGCGGCGGCTGATGGCATTCAATTTCGCGTGGTATCGGAGCTGCAACTTCGCGCTGAGGGGTACCCTTGCCCTCTTCAGCGATTTCAGGGTCGAAGGCCGGGAGAACGTCCCGAAACGCGGCCCGCTCATCGTCGTGGCCAACCATCAGAGCAACATGGATCCGCCCATCGTCGCGGTAAGCTTGCCGAGGACTTCGCGTTTCCTCGCAAAGGATGGGCTCTTCTGGTTTCCTCCTTCGGCGCTCTTCTTAAAGGCATACGGGGCGCACCCGGTAAGACGCGAGCAAGCAGACTTCGGCGCCTATCGGTGGGTGCTGGGGCAACTCGCGCTTCCAAACGGGGTGGTGACGCTCTTCCCTGAGGGAACGCGCAGCCCTGGCAAGATGCGAAGGGCGCGGCCCGGTATCGCGAGCCTGGCGACACGCAGCGGCGCCGCGCTGTTGCCACTTGGGATCTCCGGCACAGAGACTTACGGCAGCTATATGCGAGTGTTCTACCCTGCGGGCAGGATACACGTGAAGATCGGCCGGCCGTTCAGGCTCAAGCCGTTGACGAGCATAGACAAGCAGACAATGGAAGAAATCACGACCGAAATCATGGCACGGATCGCCTGCCTGATACCTTCGAAATACCACGGTCATTACGCATCGGAGACCGACCGCGAATGGCGGCACACCATCGATTTCGATGCCGAGTCACCGGCAGCTGAGGCCGGCGGCGCCCCCGTTGCTGAAAAAACATCCCTGGCTGCTGGCAGCCGGCGGGCCTGATCGAGGATGTGCGGAATCATTGCTTGCACCGGGTACCGTGACGTCGCGCCGATCCTCGTCGAAGGTCTCAAGGCACTCGAATATCGCGGCTATGACAGCGCGGGCGTTGCGGTCGTTTTTGACGGAGCGATATCGGTCCACAAGCTTGCTGGCAGGGTCGACGCGCTCGCGAAGCTGGTGAAGGCGCAGCCGCCGAAGGGGACCACAGGAGTCGGCCACACGAGGTGGGCGACACATGGCGCTGTCACTGACCAGAATGCCCACCCGCACACATCCACCGATGGTTCGGTCGCAGTGGTCCACAACGGCATCGTGGAGAACTATCTGGAACTGAAGGCGGAGCTTGCCGCCCGCGGATGCGTTTTCCGGTCCGAGACCGATACCGAGGTAATCGCCCATCTCATCGACGGTTTCATGAAAGATGGCGACGATCTGGCGGCTGCGATGTGCAAGATGGCGCGTCGTATCCGCGGCGCCGCGGCAGTGGTCGCCGTCTCGGCCGCCGAGCCAGACAAGGTCGCGGGACTGCGGCTGGGCAACGCCGGGGGCGTCGTATGCGGCTACGGCGACGGCGAGAATCTGCTTGCAAGCGACCTCCTGGCGCTGCTGCGGCACACGAATCGAATCGCATACCTGGAAAGCGGTGAGGTCGCACTTGCAACGACTGACCGGATAGAAGTAACAGACCTGAACGGCACGCGTGTTTCCAGGCAACCCGTAGTGGTGGACCGTACCTACGAGGCTGCGGCAAAGGGCGCGTTCCCGCATTTCATGGCCAAGGAAATCTCGGAGCAGCCCGAGGCCGTGACCGCGAGCCTCAGGCAGCGTGTCAATTTCGATCGGGGCGAGATTGCGCTGCCGGACTTCCCGCTATCTGAGGCGGAGATTCGCAGGCTTGAGAACGTCGTGCTGGTCGGGATGGGTTCGAGCATGCACGCGGCGATGGTCGGAGGCTACCTGGCAGAAGCGCTCGCAGGGATACCCGCCCGGGTCGACAACTCCTCGGAGTTTCGATACCGGAACCCGGCGGTCGGACATAACACCCTGGTTATCGCCGTCACCCAGTCCGGGGAGACTGCAGACACGCTTGCAGCCATGGAGGAGGCGCTCGGGCGGGGCGCTCGTCGAATCGCAGTCACCGAGATCGAAGGTTCTCAGGCAACGCGCATGGCTGAAGGTTCGGTGTTTCTGCGTGCGGGCCAGGAAATCGGTGTAGCCGCGACAAAGACGATGGCATGCTCGGTCGTCGTACTGACTCTGATCGCCCTGCACCTCGCGGTGCGGCGCGGCCGCCTGTCGGCAGATGCGCAACGCGCGGCGGTCGAGGAACTGGCAAAGTTGCCGCGCCTGATGGCTGGCCTCGCAGGACTTGATAGTCAACTCGAACGGCTGGCCCAGTCGATCAAGGGCCGCGATCACCTGCTCTACCTGGGCCGCGGACCTCTTTATCCGATCGCGCTCGAAGGAGCGCTGAAGATGAAGGAGATCGCCTACATTCACGCGGAGGGGTATGCGGCTGGCGAAATGAAGCACGGCGTCAACGCGCTCATCTCTAGAACGATGCCGACAATCGCGATCGCCACCCGGGGACCGCTCTACGAGAAAATGTTCTCGAACATTAACGAAGTGAAGGCCAGGGGCGGAGAAGTCATCGCACTGGCGACTGAAGGCGACGAGGCGATGGACAGGGTCGCCGACCACGTCGTTTACCTGCCGGACGCCTCGGAATTGATCACGCCCTTGCTGGCCCTGGTCCCGATGCAGCTTCTCGCTTATCACACCGCAGTCGGGCTCGGACTGGACCCCGACAAGCCTCGGAATCTGGCAAAGACAGTCACCGTCGAGTAGGGGCGGGAGATTGCCCCCTACCCCGTCTCTCTGGCCCGGGCAATGAACGAACGGATCTTGTCCGGGTCCTTAACGCCCGCAGTTTCGACGCCACTGGACACGTCCACGCCCCAAGGATGGACGCGTCCGACCGCTGTTGCCACATTCTCCGGGTCCAACCCGCCCGATAGCAGAACGTTCGGCAGATCAGCGACGCCCTCGGCGATCCTCCAATCGAAGGCAACACCGCCGCCGCCGGGTACCAGGGGATCGTCACGGTCCAGGACAACCATCTCCCCGGCATCGAGGGCGGCCGTCACGCGCTCACGCAGGCTCGAAGGGGTATCCGATTGCCGGACCCGCACCTGGCGAAGGACCTGGACGCCAAGGCTTCTCGCGTAATCGTGACCTTCTTCACCGCACAGCTGCACGATATCGAGACCGCACTGCTCGAGGACCTGCTTCACCGTACTGGCAGGTTGATTGCGGAAGAGGCCCACGATCTTCGGTGGGCTTTGTCTCTCCTGGACGTGTTTCCACGTGTGGCGGAACCGGGCAATGATCGCCTTCCCTTGGGGAGGGAGCAGCTGGCGCCGTACCTTTTCGACAAACACGAAGCCCAGATAGTCCGCCCCCGCATCCGCGGCGATCAGGGCACTGTCGGCGTCTCTCAGGCCGCAGATCTTTATTTTCGGGGTACCCGGCTTAAATGCCCCTCCCCAGGAGGGCGAGGCTGGCGGGGTGGGGGTGGGCATCGCCTACCGCAGTGCCTCCACCCCCGTACCCCCTCCTTCCCGAGGAGGGGGCGTTAATGGACTAACTTCCGGATGACGTGGTTTGCGGGGACTTGAGCTGCCGATTTCTATCGCGGCAAGCTGGCGCGCCAACTCTCCGACGCCCGCTCCGGCGCGCATCAGCGATTCGCCCACGAGTACCGCGTTCGCGCCAGCACGAGCCACGCGGCCGACGGCATCCACTCCCTTCATCCCGCTTTCGGCTACGAGTACGCGGTCTGCGGGCACCTGCGGCGCCAGCCGTTCAAAAACTTCCAATGAAGTCTCGAGGGTTCGCAGGTTCCGGTTGTTGATGCCGAGAACTTCGGCCCCGGACTCGACCGCGATCTCCAGCTCCGATTCGTCGTGGGACTCGACAAGTACTCCCAGACCGAGATCTGCCGCTAGTTCCCGCAGGTCTCGCACCTTTGACCGCTCGAGGACCGCAACGATCAACAAAACCGCGTCGGCGCCGCATGCGCGTGCCTCGTAGACCTGGTACTCGTCGAAGATGAAGTCCTTCTGAAGCACGGGCAGACCGCGGCCGCCGGCGACCCCCTTGACGATCCTGAGGTCCTCCAGCGAGCCGAGGAAGTATTTTTCTTCGGTAAGAACAGAAATCGCGGCCGCGCCTGCCGAGCAGTAGACCGCCGCCTGCCGCCGCGGGTCCAGGTCGAGCTGAAGTTCTCCGCCGGATGGAGAAGCTCTCTTCATCTCTGCGATCAGCGCGACCCCCGGCCGTCTGAGCGCCCCGGAAAAATTGGCCGCGGGCGGGAGGTCAGCGATTCGCGACTTGAGATCAGCAAGCGGAGTGTCGGTCTTCTGCCGCGCGACCACGTACGCCTTGACCGCAAGGATGCGATCGAGCACGGTGCCCGTTTTTGGCGCTCGTCTGGTCATGGCAGCGTCTGGCTCAGCCGGGCGAGCGACTCCAGTCGCGCGGCCGCCTTGCCGGAATCTATCGAATTCATGGCAAGGTCTGCCGCTTCCTGAAAACTGGAGGCCTTCCCGCCCGCTACCAGGGCCGCAGCCGCGTTGATTACGACGGCGGTGCGCTGCGATCGCTCGGGACTCGGCGGGTAGTTGTGCCCGCTTCCTTTACCCGCCAGGACGGAACGCACGATCGAAGCTGATGTTTCGACCGAATCGGCCACGAGGTGTTCCGAGGAGCACTCCGGGAGCCCGAATGCCGCGGTATCAGCCCGGCGCTTTTTCACATCGCCGTCCTTGACCTGCCACACCGTCGACGTCCCCTGCACCGCGATCTCGTCCGAACCATCGGCGCCGTGGACGATGAACGCGTGGTCGGTGCCCAGAAGAGCCAGTGCACGCGCAACCTTGTCTGCAAGTGACTCTTCGGCGATGCCGATCAGCTGGGCCCGGGCGCCGGCAGGGTTCGTCAACGGTCCCAGGATATTGAAAACCGTTCGGATGCCGATCTCCCGGCGAACGGGCGCGGCGAATTTCATGGCCGGGTGGAACGCCTGCGCAAACATGAAACCGATGCTTACCTCCTCGAGGCACCGTCTCACGCTCTCGGGATTGAGGGCGATCTTGACCCCGAGGCGCTCGAGGACGTCCGCGCTCCCGGACGCGCTTGAGGCCGCGCGATTGCCATGCTTTGCTACCGGGAGGCCCGCCCCGGCCACCACGAACGCCGCCGCGGTCGAGATGTTGAATGTGCGGCGCCCGTCCCCTCCAGTGCCGCACGTATCGACCAGCGGGCCCCCGAATTCGACGTGAAGCGACTTCTCCCGCATCACGCGTGCCATTCCAGCGATCTCTTCCGCCGTTTCTCCCTTGATGCGAAGTGCGGTCAAGAACGAACCGATCTGTCCCGGCGTCGCCTCACCGGACATGATCTGGGTCATGACCGAGGCGGCCTCGCCCATCTCGAGGTTTCGACCGGCGACCAAAGCCTGGATGCCATCTTTGATTGTGAATGTCGCAAAGAGAGAAGACATGCGCGCTACAGCCTCAGAAAGTTCGTAAGCAGGGCCTTGCCCGGCTCGGTCA
>JACQUF010000045.1 GCA_016210435.1 Chloroflexota bacterium | reverse complement strand
TGGGAGCACGTTGCCTACCACGCGGGCGAGAACGCCTTCCGAGGCCGCCGAGGCGCCGACACGCCGTACAAGACGCCGACTGACCGGATCGCTCTGGCGAACTCCGAGTCGCCGCTGATGTCAGGCTCCTACCGGTCGCTGGGCGGAGCGGTCAACCACTTCGCGCGCGAGGTCCACATCGATGAGATCGCCAGGCAGCTTGAGGTCGACCCGCTCGAGTTTCGGCTATCGAACCTCGACCATCCTCGATTCCGACGAGTGCTTGAAACGGCAGGGAAGGCCTTCGGATGGGCGGGCCGCAAGAAGAAGCCGAATACTGGCTTCGGGATTGCGCTCGGATTTGATGCCGGCAGCTACGTCGCCGAATGTGTCGAGCTGGTGGTCCAGGACAGCGATGTGAGAGTCCAGCGGGTCGTGGCCGGATTCGATTGCGGACTGATCATCGATCCCGAAGGTGTTCGCAACCAGGTCGAGGGCTCGATCATGATGGGGATGGGCACTGCGCTCTGGGAGGCCGTCGAGTTCGACGGTGGCCGGATCCTCAATCCCGGCTTCGGTCGGTATCGCGTTCCACGCATCGCCGATGCGCCAGAAATTCACGTGGAGCTGGTCGACGACCCCGCCAAGCCTTCCACCGGTGCCGGAGAACCCGCCATCGTCCCGATCGCCGCTGCAATCGCCAACGCCATTCGTGACGCCAATGGCTTCGCGGCGACCGAACTTCCGATCGCGCAGCGACTGCCGTAGCGGAAGTCAGCCGGGGTTGGTGTCCCCTACCGCGCGAGAGTTGGATCCCAGCTTGCCAAGAGCCGTTCTCGGTCGAAATCCCGCGAATCGACCTGACAGATTGTCGGAAAAGGCGTTGGATGGCCTTTTGGCACGTTCCGCCATGCAACGGGCGGGCAGAGCGAGCGCGCCGTGACGGCCCGGCACGTCAATCTCTGTTCAGCGCAGAGTTCGGTGCCTACACCGTGGCTGCCACTGCACGGCGTGTGAGATCCGCGCACCATTCGTCGACGAGAGGCACGCCGACTGGAGATCTCATTAGGACTAGGTGAAGTGGATCGAGGTCCGGCCTCGCCCTCATGCGACGGCGAAGATCGACAAGTCTCAGCGAGGTGTCTTGCCCACGGTGGGCGAAGTAGTTGCGAACCACTCGAAGCTCATCAGGTTCGCTTCCCGCGGCCCCAATACCCGCGGCGACCTCCGCCAAATTGGCGATCCGAAGGCGCGACGCGGCGTCGACGGCTTGGCTTCGATCGAACCATTCGGGCTCGGTTCTTCGCTTCTTGTATGTACTCATGAGCGCCGTCTTTGGATCAACCCCCGGTCGTAAGATCGGTGATCTCCCGAGGACGCGTCCCGATCGCGTTAACACACTTCCCTGAGCGCTGACCAAAATAAGCGTCCGACAGAAACGGGACCACGCGTCCTGCAACCGAATAATCGAGTACGCGATAGAGCCATGAATATCCGATTGATTCCAATACCATATAGGCGCGCGCGCGACAGCGATATCCCGCGCAACCACGACTCTGAGCAAGCCTACTTCCCGGTGGAAGCGATTGAGTGTCGCTTCAAGGCGAATCACGAGAGTCGTTTCAGAGCGTCGGTTAGTGCAGACCAGGTGTAGGAGAATCGAACACTTCGGCTAGCTAACCGCGTGGTCGCGCCGGTGACAGCGCGCTGAAACGTGGCCACAACCGGCTTTGGCTCGTGTTCATCGATCCAATCTCCCAATTGGATTAGGTTCGCCACCGCTCGGTCAGTGTTCACTGCAGACGGGGAGACTCGGGCTGGCAACGGATCGAGTTTGCCCGCGGGAATCCCGTGGATTAGGTGGGACACTGCTGCGAACATCATGAGAAACTGTGGCGGCCTAGCGAAAAACCCGGCGCCTATGGCTTCGCCAAGATGGCGTTCAATGTATTGGATCACTTCGACACAACGGCTAGGGATGGGCGTTGCGTCCGTCAGGCTGGCGGGATATTGATTCTTCGGATCATTTGCGAGACCGAGATCCTCGTCGAATCTGGAGTACAAATTGTCGAGATATCGCGACCCCGCATCCACGACACCGTCAATCAATACACCAAACATCTCAGCAGTCAACTGATCATCGAGCATACGCACACGATCACGGGTCGTCAAGATTTTGAACTGTTCCCAGAATTCGTGGAGACCAAGTGACATTTCGCGCACAGCATGTTTGAAATCGCCTTGGAACTTCGCATGTCGATGTTCCGCCGGATTCAGTGGCACTGTATAGGTATTTAGCCGTCCGAAAATATCGATTACGTCATTATCGCTGGCGCCGATAAGTTGCTCGACGGATATTGGATATCCCAGAAAGGCCTCCTGCTGACTATCATTAAGGTCTTCATATGACATATTGCGGAACTGGCCACCACGCTTGTTCAGACGCAGCTTGCCCGTCGCGAATTCCAATATCGTTCTTATGCGCTGCTGACCGTCAACGATCTCTCGAAGTGTGTCCTGAGTTATCCTATCGATATGAGTGCGGGTGTACACCAAGGGCATCGGGAGGCCAAGTAGCAGAGTCTCGATCAGGAAACTCTTCCCGTCGTCTGTCCAAACGGCTCTCCGTTGAAAGGACGGATTTAACCGCAATTTGTTATCCCGTTGCCAGGAAAGGAAGTCAGCAACGCGGTATTGTTCAGGGACAAATCGATTCATATTGTTGCTCCTGTCTGGCCAGGGATTTTCCATGATGTCAGCCGAGAACTGAACCCACGCATGATGCCACGTGCCCATTGCCGCGACAACGACTCGCCTTCTGCACACGCTCGACCCGTGGCGGCTACCTACAGTTACCGGAAACCCTCCGGCCCTGCGGCTCGGAACTTCGGCGGATATCGGTCGTCGACACAGAATTATGGCGGAATCAGTAGCAATCGAGGAAGGAGCAAATGGCAACTGCGAAGCAGAAGCTCGGTCGCTGGGGAGAAGAGCAGATAGCGCGGTCCTGCTCGTGTCCACGCTGCAAGCGCCGTCGAACTCTCAAGCGGCTCCCGGACAACTTCAAATGCGCGGACGTTATTTGTGACTTCTGTGGCTACTTGGCTCAGGTCAAAGCGGTCCGGACAAGAATGCTCGATCGAGTGCCAAGGAGTCTACCCGGGGCAGCATGGGGCGTTCAAATCGCCCGCATGCAAGCCGGCATCTATTTTTCGCTCTTTATCGTTCTCGGCGAGGGCGGTGCGAAGCGCGCCATCTACTATCTGCCTGCTGATCTGCAGTACCCCGCCATGTTCGTCGCCCGACAGCCGCTGTCGCCCTCGGCGCGACGGGCTGGGTGGCAGGGTTTCCGATATGACATGAGCCAGATAGCGCCGGGATCTTTGATCCGCCTGGAATAGGAGTATCCGGCCTTTTTGCATTTCTCTGGGAGGCATGCAAGAGACGCGGACAACACCTACGACGCTGAATAGACGCGGCTAAGTTCCCGCCTAGTTGCGTTCGTCACACCGGTTGGCACACGCCTGCCGCGACGGTCGGTCGAGGGTGAACCGCAAACTGTAAAAACGGAAGGTCGGAAGCGCGTGACATCGAAGGAAAACCGACACTGGTTCGCTCCGTCACGGGAGATCTGCTTCGGTGGCCCATAATGTCGCCGTGGATCTCGTTCGCAATCTCGTAGCGTGGGCACATGGCCAAGCGTCCCCTCCGCTTGCCGAGACAGCCGTGCCGGGAGCCAGCCCGGAGGAACGCTCGGCCCTGGCGGCGGTCGGTGGTATCGCCGCGGCACTCGTCGGTGAACGAGTGTCCCGTTGGCCCATCGACTTGAGGCGTTGGGCGTCCGCCGCCCCGAAGCCCCCTCAGGACCTGATTGACGGGGCCAAGCGCAAACTAGAGGCCGATGAGGATGTTCTCGCCGCGCTTTACGAGGGGATAGTCTCCGGGCGAAATCGCCGGCGACTGGGGACTTTTTTCACTCCGCCACTGGTGGTCGAATTCATGCTCGAGCGGGCGGAGCACGCTCTTGGCCAGCCCGCCATTGTGATCGACCCGGGGGCCGGTGTTGGGGCATTCAGCTTGGCTGCGAAGCGACGTTGGCCACACGCCGAGGTAGTGGCGGTGGATATCAATGTCGTGACGCTCGGGTTGCTCGGTGCCCGTCCTGGCGCCGACGTGACGCTCGTCCTCGATGACTTTTTGGTCTGGGCAGCCGGGGCGAACGTGCCCGCCCGCCAGCCACGCCTGTGGATCGGCAATCCTCCGTACACGCGCCACCAAGAACTAGCACCCGCGGTGAAGGATGCCGCGTCAGTCGCCGCTGGGCACCTTGTGAGTAGCGGTCTCGCCGGTTTGTCGGCCTACTTTCTCGCGGTGACCCTACGCGCACTTGCGCCAAGCGACGCGCTGTGCTTTCTACTGCCAGGCAGCTGGACCGCAGCCCGGTATGGAAGGCCCCTTCGGGAAGCACTTAGAGACCTGACAGATAGACCTGTTGCGCTTGTAGGGTTCGGCAGCGAAGTTGACGTATTTCCGGGCACTCGGGTTACTGCCATGGTCCTCGTCGTGGGTCCAGCATGCACAGGTGCGCCGCAGAGCCTGACAACCGCCACCGCTAGTCTCGATCCCTCAGGAGTAACCGTCGGGCACCCAGTGTTACGTGATCGACGCGATGGAGCGATCGAGGACTTGGGCGGATGGCTCTGGCCCCGTCAACAATCCGGTTACAGCGACCACGTATTGTTGGGAGACATCGCGCGCGTAAGGCGCGGTGTCGCGACGGGCGCGAATGACTACTTCCTGCTGACGGCGACTGAGAAGGCGGCCTTGCCAGAGGCGGCAACGGTCAGGGCGATACGACGGCTCCGGCACCTCGATGGAGATCGGCTGTCGTCGGAAGCACATGAAGGCCTTGCGGCACTCGGGGAAAAGTGCTGGCTCCTACGTATCGACGACTCCGGGCTGATCAAGGACCCGGCTCTTCAGGAGTGGCTTCAGAGGGCCACAAACAGCGGGGTGCCACAACGGTATCTAGCCAGCCGCCGCAACCCCTGGTATCTGGTTGAGGCGGTCGTCCCGCCGGATGTCATCCTGTCGCCGATGGGCAAGAGGCGCATGCGTGCTGTCGTAAACGAGGCTGAAGTGATTCCGTCCAACGCGCTCTACGGCGTATACCTCGAGGACAAAGCCGACGCCCAGCGGATTGTGGAATGGCTAAACCGTCCCGAGGGGCAGATCGCCCTTCTCGAGCGGGCTCGGGCCTACGGCGCAGGCCTTTTCAAACTCGAGCCCAAGGACGTACTGGCGCTTCGAATACCCCGATCCATCCTTGCAGATGGAGGAGTTCGACCGGATCGTCCTGTGGGTGGTCGCAATTCCGCGGCGCGCCACCCATCGGACGTCGAGGCTGGGCGGAAATCAGAGCGCGCGAGGCGGGAGGTGCCGCGGCGTTAGCTGGCGGCGATGCAACGGGAGGACCGGAATGACGCAGGAGGGTCGGAAGCGACAGATCGAGAAGGCACTAACCGCTCGACTTGAACGACCAGAAGCAGAACGACCATCACTCCCCCTGATGTGGTCCCGCCCAAACAATGTTGAGAAGTACTTCCCAGTGATCGATCTGCCTGTCGAGGTCCCGCTTCTCTGGGCGGATAGCCATCGGATTCGCGCGGAGCTTGAGGCGCCCAAGTACGAGTTCGTCCGCAAGGAGAAGACGACCGACGCTGCCCAGGAAGCTCTCCGTGAGCTATGGAAGAGAGCCCACCGCAAGTTCGACAAGCTGAAGGAGAGTCTCGACGTCGAAGGTCAGACCGAACCAGGCGTGATAACTCGCGAAGGGATCCTGATCAACGGCAACACACGCCTAGTCGCTCTCCGGGAACTCGGCAAGCAGTGGATCAGGGTCGCCGTCCTCGACTCCGACGTTAGGCCAGTTGAGCTGGCGGATCTGGAACTACGACTGCAGGTACGTGAAACTGGTCATGATACGTACCGTCTGTCAAACGAGCTCCTGTTCATTCATGAGATGAAGTCGGAGTACAAGCGCGCGGACAAGCAGATTGCGCGGCAGCTGAACTGGACGCCATCGCGCCCCGCCGTCGGGGAAAAGAAGGTCGAACTTTATCGTCGCATGCTCTTGCTCATTCGAGAAATGCAGCACCGCGATCCAAGATTGCCCATCACCTTCTTCGACGACGAGGAGGGGGGCAGCGGCAAACTGCAGCAGCTCAAAGAACTCGAGCAGCGGTACCACGAACTAATCACGTCCGGTGACACATCCGCGGCGAACCTTCTGTTGGATACGTGGCTCGTTGTGGCGCGGTGTGGATTCGCAAGCGTCCATCAAATTCGTGCCGTTACCCGGCGCGACAACTTTGTTGACGACTTCCTCCTGCCGCGTCTTGGCGAACAGCCGTTGTTCGGGGACAACGCAGAGGCCTTAGTCCGGTCTCGACGAGACGATGTGCAAACTCCACCTGGGGTAGATGATCTCGGCGTCGGTCCGAGCGACAACCACGAGCAATCGGCGTATGACCTCCAATCACTCGTCGCAATGGTCGAGGCCGCCGACGATGAGCGGCTATCGATTCCGGGGAGCGACGGCAAACGCGTTGCTGCGGATCATGTAAAGGCCGCAATTCGCTCGGCGGTCCAGGGGGCCCTTCGCGACCATCGCGCCGAAGACCGGGCCGAGGATGCACTCGACGCCCCGGTCGACGCACTTCGAAAGGCGGCGCGGGAAATCAGAAAGGCTTTGGATACCTATCGCGAGCTTAGAGGGACCAAAGAGTTCGAACGCCAGGTTCGTGGCGCATTCGAGTACCAGTTTCGGCACCTACGCAAGAACGTGGCGGCTCTCGGAGAACTCATCGCGGGTAAGGGGGCCTCTGGGAGCCGCCGATGAAGTCCCTTCCGGTAATTCAAATCCGTTCGGCGGGGAAGCCGCCTGCGATCGAGGTCATCCGGGGTGTCAAGGTCGATGATGGTTTTTGGGAAGCTCTTCCGTTACGCCTTGGGGCCATATCATCGCGGGATGGCAATTCCATCTTGCGAGTGCCGGTCGAAAGGTTCCTAGCGGCACGATTGTGGCTTCGAGACCACTGCATCAACTACGGCGTCGGCATCGAACTCGATGACCGAGCGCGAGGTCTTCTCAGTCGGGCACGTGACGAGAGCCGAGCGGTTCGGCAGCTGCTACAGAAGTCTCCCGCACGCGTAGTCGAGAGCGCACGCACCATTCCGTTAGCAGCCGCCGCAAGTCGCTTTAATCGTGACCTGCGCGAGTTCCAAGCCAGAGATCTCCTGAAGCTCCTCGGTCTCCCCCACGGCGCGAACTTCTCGGTTCCAGGTGCAGGAAAGACCGCTGTCACCTATGCCCTCTATGAGGCGGAACGGCTGCGCGGTCGGGTCGAACGACTCTTAGTAGTCTCGCCCCTCTCAGCATTCGAGGCCTGGGAGACGGAGGCAGACCGATGTTTCGTGTCGCGTCCAACCATCCAACGCTTTGTCGGCACAATCGCTCGGGACGCTGAAGTGCTTCTAGTCAACTATCAGCGACTGAAGGAACCCCATTTCGAGACGCTGACCATGTGGGCCCTGGAGGTACCCACACACATTGTCTTGGACGAGGCGCATCGGATGAAGAGGGGGCAGACAGGCGAGTGGGGCCGAGCATGCCTGCAACTGGCGCACGTCGCGACGCGACGCGACATTCTTACTGGCACACCAGCCCCGCAGAGCCCACGAGACTTCATCGCTCTACTGGAGTACCTATGGCCAAATCAAGCCCGCGCCATCCTCCCCGCGACGGCGCTTCACCGGGAGCCGCCCGCCGGTTCAATGGAGCTTATCAATGACGCCCTCTCCCCACTCTTCGTTCGCACCACCAAGCGCGAGTTGGGGCTTCCGCCTCCTGTCCTCCGCGTGGAACTCGTCGAGCTAGACGGACTCCAAGCTGACATCTACGACGCTCTTAGGAACCGCTATGCGGGGATGTTCGATCTCAGTCGAGCGGACCGAGCAATGCTTGCCCAAATGGGCGACGTCACAATGTATCTGCTCGAAGCGGCGGCCAATCCAGCCCTTCTGGCTGGACGGTCTCCCGATCAAGGCGCCATCCCGTTCCGGTACCCGTCACTGGCCATACCTCCCGGGTCCAACCTGGCGCAGCTCGTCACGCGCTACCACCGTCACGAGATCCCGCTCAAGTTCAAGAAGCTCGCCAAGATGGTTGACGAGAACACCCGACACGACCACAAGACCCTCGTCTGGTCGAATTTCGTGGGCAACCTCCTGACTCTGGAGCGGATGCTTGCCAAATTCAGGCCTGCGCTCATCTACGGGGGCGTCCCGAGCTCCGATGGACCTGAAACGGCTGGGATTCGGACACGCGAAGGCGAACTGGCGAGGTTCCGCTCAGACCCGGAGTGCAAGATTCTCCTTGCAAACCCGGCTGCGCTCGGCGAAGGCGTAAGCCTGCACGAGGTCTGTCACGATGCGATCTACCTCGACCGGACTTTCAACGCTGGGCAGTATCTTCAGTCGCTCGATCGGATTCATCGCTTGGGGCTCTCTTCTGGCGAGGAGACTCGCATAACGTTCCTCGTGACAACTGGGACCATTGACGAGCGGGTCGATGAACGCGTCGCTGACAAGGCGGAGCGGCTGGCGTCGATGCTCAACGACCCCGATTTGACGGCGATGGCACTTCCCGACGAAGAAGACTACGGTGAGGCGATTGAAGACATCACTGACTTGGGAGTCCTCTTCGCACACCTCCGTGGCGATGATCTCTAGCAGGGACTATCCCTGGGCACTCCCGACAGGCGTTCCGCCCGCGCACCTTGTGCGAGCCGCCCTGAGATCGGGGGGCCTGATTGACTCATACGGTTCGCCGGTCCCTGCGGCGCGGAGCACCTACCTCCTGTATCCCTCCGACGCTTTGTTCCCGCCCGAAGACCTGCGGCTAGGCGAGAGCCTGCTGATCGATTGTGGCCTTCTGCATCTCGAGAACGGGAGCCTCTTCCCTTCCGATGACCTCAGAGGTCTATTGGCACTTGGTGAGGCCGATGCCATGTCCATCCTCTTTGAACGGGCGCTCCTAGTCTCGGCTGCGAGCCCAACGACATCGGACGCAGACCTTCTACCCGACGTTGGGTCGGTCGCGACCGCTCTCATCGCCGATCCAGATCGGCGTGAGGCATTCCTCATTCGTCTCGCGCAGAAGCACGATGACTCGTTGCGTATTGCACTCGGGCTCCGCGGCGAAGAGCTGGTGGTGAAGACCGCTACAGACGAGTTAGGTGCGCTCGGCCGAATGGACCTGGCCGAGCGCGTTAAGCGTGTGAGCTCCATATCTGACCAACTTGGATACGATGTAATCGCACCGCGCATTGAGGGAAAGCGTCGGCTCGAAGTAAAGACGAGTGCTCGGCGCGAGGAGGGAGTGGTCCGTCTTTTCGTTTCGAGAACCGAGATAGATGTCGGTCTACGTGACGAGGAATGGGCCCTCGTCGCTTGCGCAGTGGACAATATTGACGCGATCTCGCTCGTTGGCTGGTGTCGTGCCCGCGCCTTGGAGGCATATTTGCCCGTCGATGGTGAGGGATGCCGATGGGTGTCAGCGGAGATAGCCGTTCCCGCGACCCTTTTCGTGCCGGGACTTCCCCCACCAGTTTGACCTATCTGGGCCACCTCCGATCACCCTGACCTCTGATGATCAGAGCAGTGTCGCCGTGCTGGCGCAGCGCAGGTGGCACAATCGTGGGCACGGACGGTCACACGGGTCGACTCGGTTCAAGGACACGCTGCCGCTACTCGGGTATGACGTCAACCGCTCTACTTCAGTAATCGACGGTATATATGCAGAACCACAACGGCCGAATGGCAGAGAAGAAGCGCGAGCTACTGGCCTTCCTCCACTCGCAAGTTTTCGATCCCATCTTGAATTCCAGCGACGCGTCTGAATCCCTCAAGCGAGGCGTCAGACTGACGATAATGCGAATGAATGAACGTGATCCAGTCGGCATCATTAGCTATTACTGGTCGGCGATCATCGGTACCGAGCGAAGTACCCCGTTTGCTGGCCAAATGCGTGCCGAAGGCTTCACGCGATTTGAAGAGGTCATCGATGAATTTCGCATCCGGTTCAATGATGACTGGATCAGATCCTGAAACTGCAGGATCAGGTCGGCACTGCAAACAAAATGACCATCTCCCGATTGCCTCCCGGACGTCCTATATCAAGTGAACCAGACTCTATTGCCGCTAATCCCGCGGGAGCAGGGTCGCCCAGGAGAAGGTCCACGGCTGCGGCCGCCAACGCGGCGGTCGATCGGCGCACCAGAGACCTGTGCGAGCATCATTCCGATGAGGCCCTGTGCGGCCAGCTCGCCCCTCGCGACGGCCCGCTCGAATATCGTGTGCATCTGGCGCATTCGCGGTTCCACCAGTCGCCGTCGGAACGTCTCGATCAGTTCGGGATTGCGGTCCTTCTCGGCGAGGAACGTGCCGACCATGGCGGACCCGGTCCTGTGAAAATGCGAATACCAGGGCGAGGATTCGGCGGATCAGGAATCCATCGCGGCCCTCGATCACTGAGTTCTCGTAAACCGGGTCCGGCCGCTCCCCGACACCACAGGCAGGCCCTTGTCCCGACGCCGATGGACGGTTCGGGATTCGCAAAGCTCGAGCGCAGCTACGTTGATGAAGCTCATGAGGTCGCCCCGCAGACCATCCACCGTCGCTATGGCAGCAAGGTTGAACTCGGAACCGCAGTCGTCTTGGCGACACCGGAGATCACTGCCGCCGAGAACCTCGGTCGCCTGAAGAGGGCGAAGTTCAGCAGCAGGTACTCGGTCATCCTCTCCCGCCATAGGCTGACGCCGCGCTCGCTAGCGGTACAACACTTTCGGTGGCACCACGGGATACCCTCGACCTGCGTAGTCGTAGCCGCCGAGCTCGTGCGTGCGGGGCGCACCGGCAGCGGTAGGGGCGGCGTAGTAGGCACGAATCTCCTTGATCAAGCCTCGGCGTGAGAAGACGTACCACTCGTCGCCACGCAGGTAGATTCCCTGCTTCGGCTTGAAGTGCGTCCACTCGATGACCGCTTCGAGCCGGCTGGCGTCGACGAGTACGCGATCGATCGTCCATATCGGGCCGAGATTCTGCACGGCGGTCACCCAGCCCCTGGCTATCGCCTGTGCGCCCTTGAACGTGCCCTACGGGGCGCCGGCAGGGAAGTAGTGCACCGCATCGGGCTCCATGCAGCCGACGATCTTGTCGACGCTGGCCTCGTTGCAGCCATCGAAGTATTCTCTGATCGTCGCTTCCAGTCCCTTTGCGCTAACGTCCCGCATCGATAGCCCTGCCTCAGCTCCCGCCCTTAGGTCGTCGCCTTGTTGACCGCCGGCGCGCCCACCAGCTTGATCGAGACCTCGCCGATGCCGTCGATCCGCCCTCGCACGGTCCTGAAGCCGGCCATGCGATGCGACCTCGTGCACGTGGTGCCCGGCAGCACGATGTGTCCGGCCTCGAGCGCCAGGCCGAACTTCGAGATTGCGTTCGCCAGCCATGCGATGCCGTTCGCCGGGTGACCCAGGATCGCGTTCGTGTTGCCGCGGTCCTTCACCT
>JACQUF010000446.1 GCA_016210435.1 Chloroflexota bacterium | reverse complement strand
GCTTCAGAGATCGCGGCCATCGTCGCCGACAAGGCCTTCGACTTCCTGGATGCGCCTGTGAAGCGGGTCACCGGGCCACACACGCCGGTGCCC
Source organism: Chloroflexota bacterium (assembly GCA_016210435.1). Lineage (GTDB taxonomy): Bacteria > Chloroflexota > Dehalococcoidia > Lucifugimonadales > Lucifugimonadaceae > VGZT01. Next base: position 2,153 of record JACQUF010000446.1, on the reverse strand, counting down.
TATAGCCGGCCGCTGGAGACGGCGTTCATTCCGGATGCCGCGGCGGTCGTGGCCACGACGAATCGGTTATTGGGCGTCGAATATCCGCCGGTCCGCCTCGCCCCTTGAGGGAGAGGCCTGTCCCGACGTTGTCGGGACGAGGGTGCTAGCCGCCCGCGGCCGACCCGCCCTTACACATCTCTCGCAGCATCCTGAAAGGATAGATCCCGGTCGCATGGCCATCGCTCCAGAGGAACTGGAGCGCGTACTTGCCGACCTTCAGGTAATCCACTGCGAATACGTCCTCCGGGACCTGCGCAGGTTTGAGGACACGCCTTCCTGACATCTCGTCCATGCAGGCCGCGCAGGCGCAGGCGAGCCTCAGGTCCCGGTGCCCGTACCGGCATATGGCGCCGTCCGACCACTCGATCACGACCGCGTCATCTTCGATCGTCACTTTGCGGGGGATGGTCGGCGTCATCGTCATCTCTCCTGGGCCGCACGGCATCGTAGCAGCGTTCGATCGGCCAGGACTCGACACGCTTTACTGCTGAGACTACCCTGTTCCGGCTCATCGGCCGTTTGAATCATCACGAAGATCCGCGTGTGTATGGGCTTGGAACCGGACGCGGGGACGGAGGATTCTGATGCCGAACGGAAAAATCCGAGTCGGAATAATCGGGGCAGGGGCGAACACCCGGCTGCGTCATATCCCGGGACTCAAGGCGCAGAAAGGCGTCGAAGTGGTGGCCGTCGCAAACCGGACGCGGGAGTCCGGCCAGCGTGTGGCTTCAGAATTCGACATCCCGACAGTCTGCGATGACTGGCAGCAAATCATCGACGACGACACGATCGATGCCGTCTGCATCGGCACCTGGCCGTACATGCATTGCACCCTCACTCTTGCCGCGCTGGATGCCGGCAAGCATGTCCTCGTCGAGGCCCGCATGGCCGCGACCGCTGACGAGGCGCACGACATGCTCGATGCTGCGAAATCCAACCCGGACCTGGTCACCCAGATCGTGCCCGCGCCGCATACCCTCGAGCTCGACCGCCATATCATCGATCTGATCTCAGACGGGTTCATTGGCGACCCGGTGGCCGTGGACATGCGGGTCACAACAGGGAAGCTGGCCGACTACGACGCTCCGAAACACTGGCGGCACGATCCCCATCTAAGCGGCAACAACATCCTCACAATGGGGATCTTCTACGAAGCGATGATGCGCTGGCTGGGGCCCGCCACCCACGTGGCCGCGATGGCCAGGACCGTTGTCAAGTCACGTCTGGACGAGGAGGGCCGCCGGGTCGCGATTCAGATTCCGGACCATGTGGACATCCTGGCGGACCTCGCGATCGGCGCCCAGGCGCGGATGAACTTCAGCGCGGTCAGCGGTTTCGCGCCTACCGAAGACACCTGGATCTTCGGCACTGAAGGCGCCCTTCGCATCGATGCCAAGCGCGTGCTGTATGGAGGCAAGCGCGGCGATCCCGAGCTGCGTGCGGTAGATATCCCAAAGGAGACACGGATCGGCTGGCGAGTGGAAGAGGAATTCATCAACGCCGTGCGAGGGCTCGAACAGGTCACCCGCACGAATTTCTACGACGGCGTGGCCTACATGGAGTTCACCGATGCCGTGAACAAGGCATTCAAGACCGGGGCTACCGTGCCGGTTGGGCGGGTGTAGACTCTCCGCCGCCGCATGACGAACATCCAGGCCTTCCGGCGCTGGCCCGAGACGTCGACCGTGACCTCGAAGAAGTCGACCTGCGCCTCGTCCCCTGGCCGGTGTACCAGCGGCACGAAGACTTCGGCCGCTTTCCGGCGGACCTCGCGCAGGTAAGCGCTCACGACCGTGATCCCAGCCCGGAGACCATCCGCGAGAAGCTGCTGGTGAAGCCGGCGGGCCGTGATCCGCTGCTTTGCAGTCGTCCGAGACCGCCAGTCTGCGATCAGCTCATCGAGCCGGGGCTTCACCTGCCCGAATACCGGCCGCTTGCGGGGCATGCGCTCGACGCGTCGCGGCTCGGAGATCTTCAGGTAGCGGGCGACAGTGTTCCTGCCTACCCCCATTTCCCGAGCCACGCGCCGCCGGCTCAGGCCTTCCACGAGGACTTTGTGACGTATAACGTGTCCCTGGTCCACCCTTAGCATCCTTTCCCCCAGCCGTCTG
>JACQUF010000445.1 GCA_016210435.1 Chloroflexota bacterium | reverse complement strand
GTTCGTTTCAGCGTCGATCCGGGCCCCGAACAGCTCGTAGACGCCTACTGTCGCGCAGGTTGCGTGGTCGTCCCTTCGCTCGGGCTCGAGTCGTGGAACCTTGTGTTGCTCGAGGCCGCGGCGTGTCGCGCACCCTGTGTCCGGACCGACCTGCCGGGACTGGCGTGGGCAGACTTCGCCGTAAAGGTCTCTCCGGACGATCCCGTTCAACTTGCAAAAGGAATCGAGATGGGGCTCGCGCGGGGTCGCGAGCTTGGAGAACAGGCAGGGGATGCAGCTCGACAGTATTCCTGGGAGCGCACGCACCTGGAAACTCTCGCTGCCTATCAGCCGGCAGGCGGTTAAGAGCGCGGCCTGGCCAGCGTCGGGACTGTTTGTCGCGGCGGCCCTTGCCGCGGCGCGGGTGGCATGGAACATCTCACATCCGGACGATCTCTTCATCGACTCATGGGTGCTCGTCCACATCCTCGATCTGCTGGACGGCAAGGTCGAACCTCTCCCGCGTGCCACTCTCACGCTCCAGTACCCGCTCGCCTATCTGCCATTCCTGCCGCTTGCCAAGCTGATCGGAGCGTATGCGACGGTCAAAGTCGTTTACGGCGTCGCCGCTTCGCTAGCGGCTGTCCCGGCCTACCTTTTGACACGCAGGGGGCAGATGCCACTGGTTGGGATGGCCGCGCTCGTGCTGATACCGGACTTCCTGATCAAGGGCTTGAACGGGACACCTCAGGGGATCGCATTTCCGGTCTACCTGCTCGCCCTCTACTTTGCCCTCCGCGGCCGCCGGCTGTGGTTCGTGATTGCGGCTACCGCGGTCCTCCTGACACATCACCTGACCGGCCTGGTCACACTTGTCACGTACTTTGCCGTACTGGTCGTGCCGCGTGTCCGCGAACCGGGGTTCTTCAAGACCGAATGGCCGCATCTGGTCTATTTCTCCGCATGGCCTGCATGGTGGGCATGGACGTTCGGGATCACCGATCAGGCATACCTCGCGCCGATGCTGCTGGTCCTCGCAGCTGCGATCGGGGTCCCTCTGGCAGTGCTGGCATACGCGGTCGGGCCCTGGCTCGAACGCCTGATCGATCGCGCGGGCAGGCGCCTCGCAGGCTGGTCGCTCACAGGTGTCCTTCTGGCCGCGGTGGTGGCGGGCGCTGCTGGCTGGCTCGTCGCGGGATCGCTCGTCAACGCGCCCAGCCTTTCGTCGTCGGCGATCGCAAGCCGGGTAACTGTCGCGCTGTATGCCGCGGTACTGACCGCGAGTCTCGCGGCCGCCATCGCACGAAAGCATGTGGCGCTGACTGTGCTCATCGCGGTACTGCTCGGCCTGGGTGCTTCGACAGTCACGCTCGGCTGCCAGCGTGTGTTCGATGGTCTTCGCCTCGTCGACTACGCGGCGGTGGGCGGGGTCGTCGCGCTGTTTGTCGGCGGCCGGGCGCCCCGATGGTCGAGCCGCACACTTCTCATCCTGATCGGCGTCGCGGTGCTCGCCGCGGGCATTCTTCGGATGCAGACGAGCTACGAGCGGCTTTTCGCATTCACCGAGGGGCAGAGGGAGGCGGCGAGATGGGTCGCCGGATCGGTTCCACCCGCTGCTTCGATCGCCACTGATACCAAGATGTCGCTGCTCGTCCTTGGCGATAGCGGGCGGAACGCAACGTTCGAGGGGACATGGTGGCTGTACTCCGGGTCGTCGGTGGGTCCGTATGTCGCCGCGCTCAACCATCACGAGGCTTTCATCGACAGGCCGATCGAGTACGTGCTGCTCACCGACTACATGTTCGAGCGTGGCGCCGAAATTGCCTGGTTCGCGCCCGTCATGACCGCAACGCCTTCTCTGGCCGATGAGCTCGACGGCCTCGGAAGCAGGGTGTACGAGCGGCAGGGGACAACCATATGGAAGCTGGACCCCGGGTCGGTCGAGGCGGCCGCGGCAGGGCATCCAGGTGTCGATTTCAAGGCCGGGTTGCCACACACCGCGGGCATCCATATCGGCGGGCTTTGCGACTAGGCCGGATGAAGACTCTCGTCGAGGCACGCATGAGGCAGCCCGATGCATTCTCGGGCGAGCCGGACATGCATCATCGAAGCGAATTGCTTGCGATCGCGCGGGAGTGCGGCGAGTACGTTGCGCGGCGAAATCCATACCTCCGCATCCTCGCAGTTTCGGGCTCCCTCACCCGGGACGAACATGAGGGCACGCATACGGACGCGGACTATTTCGTAGTATCCAGGAAAGGCCGGGTCTGGGAAGCCTTCTTCGGCTGCGTCTGGAACGGATGGCGGTTCGCCAGCCGGCGCGGGCTCGCTCGGCAGCTTTTCTGCTTCAACTACGTGGTCGACGAAGGGCATCCGGAAGAGATCGACCTCAGCCGGGCTGAGTACGTTCGGGAGTTCCTGCGGCTGGTCGTTCTGACCGGTCACGATGCGTACCTGGAGTTGCTGGATCGCTTCCGACCGCGCCTGGAAAGCTGCGAGCCCGACCTGTACCGGCAGGCCGTGGAGCGGGCGAGTGCTCTTGAAGCGATCCCCTCGCTCCCGCCGGGAGACCGCGTGCTGAGCCCGTGGAACCAGGATGAGGCCTCGATTCATCGCGGCGAGGGTGACCAGCTAGATTCCCCTCTCCCGCCGGGAGAGGGTTGGGGTGAGGGCGCTGGCTAACAGCTCCCCGTGTCAGGTTCAGGCGCCGCCCTGAGGCGCCCGAAGGGGCAAGCTCTTAGCTCCGCTCAGCATGACAATCCGCTTGAGGCCACCTTCTGGAAGGCGTTCTATCGAGTATTCAAACTGCCGTTCATCCTCGCAGCCAGGCGGCTCGAAGCGAAGCGGAAACGGCTGTATCCGGGCGGCCACATCTACTCCAACAGCAGGGTGGTGCGGAGCCACTTCCGTCGCAGCTGGGAGAACGCGCCGATGGAGCCAGATGCGATACCATCTGCGATAGCGTTCTCCAGGATCGCCAGGTCCTATGACGAAGCCGTCGTCTCGAGCGCTTCGAACGCACACATGCGAGCACTCGTCCGGGACGCTCTCGGGCGCCTTGTGTCCACGAACGCACGGGTGCTCGACATGGGCTGCGGGACCGGCGTCGATGTGCTCTGGCTCGCGTCTCTGGGTGCACGCGTCCTTGCGATCGATGTTGCTGAAGGAATGGTTGCCGAAACCGCCCGCAAGGCACGGGACGCCCGGGTCGATGACCGGATCGAAGTGCGCCGGATGGCCGCGCAGGACCTGCGGTCTCTTCTTCCCGGCGAGGCGCGCCAGTTCGACCTCGTCCTCGCCAATTTCGGTGTATTGAACCTGAGCGGCGAGCCAGAGGAATGGGGGCCTGTGATCGCGCGCCTCCTGAAGCCGGGCGGCCACCTCGTCGCCACAGTGATGAACCGCGTGAGTGCGTGGGAGCTGGTCGCGGGACTGCTTCGGCTCCGACCTTCGTTTGCGCTCAGGCGGCTCCGAGGGGACCCCGTCCGCGTGGGCAGCATCTGGTTATCGGCCGAACTTCACACTCCACCGGAATTTGCCCGTCGCCTCAGACCATACTTCGAAGTCGAGCATGTCCGGGGACTATGCACTTTCGCCCCGCCACCTGCCCTGGAGCACCTCGGCCGGATCGTCCCCGGCCTGTGGCCCCTCCTTTCGTGGCTCGACCGCCGGTTCGGCCATGTGCCGCTCATGCGCGGTCTAGGCGACCACTTCTTGCTCGTTTTGCGGCAGCGGTCGGCGAACCTCTTCGATCGGCAGGGTATGGGCTCGATCACCGCTTCGCCCGTGATTGCAGACGTGAACGGAGATGGAGCGCCTGAGGTGCTTGTCGCCGCTCGCGGTCTTGGGCTGCTGGACCGGTACGGGCGCGACCTGTACGGGTGGCCCCGCCGCATTGGTGGGCCGATCGCTTCAACGCCTGCGATTGCAAAAGTCCCTGGCAATGGCACCGTGATCTACGTCGGGTCTGACGACGACCGG